>JAFZBC010000305.1:0-4349 GCA_017561965.1 Oscillospiraceae bacterium | reverse complement strand
TGGCGCAGCCGCTGCTCCGCCGTCAGCTCAGTATCCGATGTAAACAATGTCGCTCACGCTCCTTTCCTGGATTTTTCCCCAGGTCGTCGGGTTGTTGAGAATCTCGCCGTTGAAGTAAAACGTCGAGGAGCCGCCGCCGTCCAGATTGTAACCAGTCTGCACGCCGAGCCCCTGCATGAACTGTGCCAGTTCCTCCAGCTTCAGGCCGTCGCTTTCGGAGGTGCGGCCGTCCGATACCACGAATACATAGTGGAGGTCGTCGATCTGACCGATCGCGGTGCGCGGATTGCTTGGCATCGCGCGCGAAACTTCGGAATCGGGATCTACCATGATCGCGCCGTTCTCGATCAGGCGCGGGCCGAACATGAAGCACTGCCATACGCCCATATCGGCCAGATCCTGCGCGGAATATTCGTCGTCAGTCGTGATGAAGAAGCTGCCGTCTGCCGTGATGCAGAGATAGTCGGTATCGTCGCGTTTGACGTCGCGGTACAGCACGCCGTTGCGGATCACGTATCCGTGCGTATGCGTGCCGTAGAAGTCGCCGTTGATCGCAAGAATTGCATTGTGGCTGGCGGCGGTGACAGAGGTCTTTTCCGTGATGTTCCGCCCGTAGGTATCCTTTGCAAAGGCGGTTTTCAGATATTGCGCCGAGCTGAGCTGAATGTCCGCGACATATACCTTGGTTTCATAAATTTCGTATTCGCTGATTCCGATGCGGATGTTTTCATCCTCATAATGTGTTGCATCGTTCAGATATTGCGGTGCAAGCGGCTCGGTCTGCGGCGGCTCGGTTTCCTTCGGCTTTGTTTCGGCGGTGGTCTGCTTCGTATTCTGCTGTGTCTTTTCTGTTTTCGCCGGTTCCGTGTTCTGCGCGGTATTTCCGCCTGCGGCCGTCTGTGCTGCGGTTTTGTTCTGCTTTGCAGACGCAGCTTCGGTTTCCTCGCCGGTGTCCTCCGCAGCGGTTGCTTCCGCGGTGCCGCCGGCAGCGGTGACCGCGGCTGCGGTTCCGTTTACGGAATCGGTTGTGCGGGTGTTCAGGGACGTGCCGTCTGCGGCAGATGCGGCAGTCGTCTGCTGCGGAGCATCGCTGCCGTCTTTTTTCTGCGCGGCTTCATCCGCAAACAGGGAGAGATTCATCTGATTGGCGCCGGTCTGCGCGCTTTTTGCAAGCACGAACGTATCCAGCAGGACATATGCGGAGAAGCCGGTCAGAAGCGCGCCGTATACGGCGGCAATTTTTCTGCGGTTCAATTCCGTACACCTTCCTTTCAGAAATTGTGATCGTATTTCTGTTATACAATATACTGTATGAAAACAAAATGAACCTGAAAAAAGTATGCCCGAATGTGATCGTTTCAAGAAATTGCTGTGATAAATACAAGGAACAGAATAGGATCTGTTAACCGCCGATCTTGCGGAATTCGCCGGGCGGCATCCCGCAGCAGGTGCGGAACTGTCTTGCAAAATGCTCGTAGTTGCGGTATCCGCACTGCTCCGCGACATCCTGGATCGTCATGTTTGTGGTGGTCAGCAGCATTTTTGCGCGTGCAATGCGGCTGGTGATGAGATCCTGAATGAAGGTCACGCCGAACTGTTCTTTATAATGGTGCTGGAAGGCCGAGCGGCTCATGTTCATCTCGTGGGAGGCGCCGTCCACCGACCAGAGCAGATACGGCATACTGTAAATCTTGTTGCGGATGACCAGCAGCTGCTCGTAATGCGTGCTTCTGGCGAGCTGGGCGTCTTCGTGGAGCTGCTCGCTGACCTTGTTGCACATCAGCCAGAAATAATGGCCGATGGAATCGGATTTGTGCAGATGATCCGTGCCATTTTCGTCCGCGATGGATTTGATGCAGAAGCTGAAAAACTCAATGTGCCGCAGCGGGATCGGCGTTGCGACAGGAATGTCCTTGGCGCGGAACCATTCGGATTCTTCGTTTTCAAAGAGAAAGTGGATCCAGTCGTTTGCAAAGGTTTTCTGCGGCACTGTGCGGTAATTCTGCGGCATGTCCTTCGGATAGAAAAAGAATGAGTTGGCAGGGACGCGGACATCTTCGCCGTTCAGCGTGAAGATTGCGTCCGTCCGCAGAATCAGCAGCAGATTGTCGCCGCTTCCGGCCGGACGGTCCACAAAAAAGTCCGCATCATGCCGATGATTATACCCTACGTTATGAAGTATCATTTTATTACTCCTTTCTGTTATAATGTGCACAAAATATCATATAACTTGTATTATATCCTATTCCATTTCCTTTGTCAATATCCTATAATAAAAAAGCAGGCCAAAAGTTGTCTGCTTTGCCTGCATGGAGAATCCGGAGAACCTGCGGATCGCGGAGGGGGTACTTTTTCTGCGGACGATCCGCTGTGTATTCGGATGACGGTCAAGAGGGGACCGGTCATGCAGCAGAGAATCAACCGTTACGGGTAAGTTACGGGTAAATTTTGGAGGGCGATTTGCAATGAAGAGAAGTATCAGAAGCAGAATGCTGTCTATTCTGGCAGCATGTGCAATGCTGGCAGGCGCTGCGCAGGCAGTTGTACCGGCCGCCGGTTTTGCAGCAGTGGGCGAGAACATCGTCACCAATTCGACGTTCGAGAACGGAACGACGGACTGGGACACCTACAAGGAGAGCGGCGGTGCCTGCAAGCTGACCACCGAGGACGGCAAGCTGGCACTGAAGATCAGCAATGTCGGTACAAAGAACTATGCCGTGCAGCTGTTCTATGACATCGTTCCGCTGTATCAGAACGCGACCTATCACTTCTCTTTCGAGATTTCCTCGGATGTGGACCGCTATGTTGAGGCGATGATCCAGCAGAACGGCGGCACCTATCAGGCATACACCTGGAAGGGCATCCAGATCGGAACGGAGCCTGTGAAGGTGGATTATCAGTTCACCATGGCGAAGGATACCGACATCATGGCCAAGATGTGCTTCAACTGCGGCCTTGAGGAGAAGGATCCGGAGCTCGGTGAGCACACGGTCTATCTGGACAATGTCGTGCTGGAGATCGTGGACGACAGCGAAGTTGATTACAGCTCTGTCGGCCCGTATCAGGCACCGATCCTTGCAAACCAGATCGGCTACCGCACCAACGACAAGAAGACTGCTGTTGTCCGCGGAGAGGGCGGCGACGAGTTCAAGGTCGTGAATGCGGCAAACGATGAAGTCGTTTATACCGGCACGCTCGGCGCTGCGGTTGAGAACAGCAGTGCAAAGGAAACCGACCGCATCGCAGATTTCTCTGAGGTCAAGACGGAGGGCAAGTATTACATCACCTGCGGCGACCTCGACAAGTCCTATGAATTTGTGATCGCGGACAATCCGTATCAGGAGCTGGCCAAGCAGGCTGTCAGAATGTTCTATCTTCAGCGCTGCGGCAGCGACATTGAGGATGAGAAGTTCGGCCACAAGGCATGCCACACCGAGCTGGCAACGGTCTACGGCACCACCGATAAGATCGACGTCAGCGGCGGCTGGCACGATGCAGGCGACTACGGCCGCTACACCGTTGCAGCAGCAAAGGCGGTTGCCGATCTGCTGTACGCATATGACGCAAATCCGGATCTGTTCACCGATGACCTCGGCATTCCGGAGAGCGGCAACAATGTTCCGGACATCCTCGACGAGGTCAGATATGAGCTCGAGTGGATGCTGAAGATGCAGGCTGCTGACGGCGGCGTGTATCACAAGGTTTCCTGCGCAACGTTCCCGGGCTTCATTATGCCGGAAAAGGAAACGGACGAGCTGATCGTCACACCGGTTTCCTCCACCGCAACGGCTGACTTCGTTGCTTCCATGGCAATGGCATATGAGTTCTACAAGGGCGTTGACGAGGCATTCGCAAAGAAGTGCCTTGCAGCGGCTGAAAAGTCCTGGGCATATCTGGAGGCAAATCCGGACTTCAACTTCAAGAACCCGAAGGACATCTCCACCGGTGATTACGGTGACAAGACCGACAAGGACGAGCGCTACTGGGCAGCATGCCAGATGTACCGCGCGACCGGCGACGGCAAGTATCTCTCCGGCGTCAGCGATGTCAAGACCGGTCTGGACTGGTCCACCGTCGGTGACTACGGTAACATTGCACTGACGACGATCAAGGTGCCGGAAGGCCAGCTGGTGAACAGAAATGCACTTGCGGAAGCTGCACAGGCAAGCCTGGAGAAAACGGCAGCAAGCGCAGAAAAGACCGTGAACGCAAGCCCGTACGGCTCCCCGGTCACTTCGTACAACTGGGGCTCCAACATGACGATCGCAAATGCCGGCATCATCCTCGGTCTGGAGGGCAAGACGGATGCGGCAAACGAAGTCCTGAACTACCTGCTCGGCAAGAACCCG
>JAFZBC010000304.1:0-8275 GCA_017561965.1 Oscillospiraceae bacterium | reverse complement strand
GATGAAAATAATGTATTTTCTCCGCTTTTCTATGTTGCGGGATTCCAAAGGGTCAGCGACCCTTTGGCGGGCTTGGTGAGTTTGCGGTGCAAACTCATAGCGAAGCGGACGAGAGTTCCATTATCAATTATCGCGTAGCGATACCTTTATCGACAAGCTGAAACCCCGGGAACAGTCTTGTTCCCGGGGTTTTCATCTGTTCGATGATACGGCGTAAATCCCGCCGTCACTTCGCCGCAGATACCGCAGCACGCTGTTTCCGCGCGGCACGGGCGGCTTTGCGCGCACGCCGGACGGCCGGTTTATAGGCGTCATACGCGCGGCAATAGCAGTCATATGCGCGGTCAGCAGCCTCGGCTGTACACCGGTCTGCATAGACCGCCTGCTCAAAGCCTGCCAGCAGATCGCTGAGATCCGTCTGCAAAAATGCTCCCTGCCTTGCACAGAGCGCGCGTGCCGTTTCCGCAGGAGCTGCCCGCCACTGCTTCCGCAGTCTGCCGAACATCGCCTGCACCGCCTCCGCATTCCGGAGCTTCCGGCACTTTTTGCGGAACAGCTTTTCCCGAATCAGCGGCAGCAGCCTGAACACCACCAGCAGCAGCACCAACGCAATACAGAACAGGATCAAACCGGAATATTGCAGCGTGGAGAGCAGATTGCCCTTCGTCTGCGCGGTCTGCATCAGATCCGGCGCGGTCGCGTCCATCATCATCCAGCCGTAGCCGGGAATATACACATCCACAAAGCCGTGCGCGTGCTCGGTCGTGATGACGTAATCCCACTCCGAGCCGCCGATCAGACGCTCATCCGGCTGGCTCATCGCGTAGCCCTCCACATAGCGCGTCGGCAGTCCCGCAGCACGGCAGAGCTCTGCCATCGCGCTCGCAAACTGATAGCAGACGCCGGTCTTATTCTGGAACAGGAACGTCCTGACGTTGTCATCGCTCGTGATCGGATAATCCAGCGAATAATGAAATTCGCCGCTGTATTTCAGGTACTTGCAGATCGCATCTGCCTTTTCGTAATCGGAGTTCAGCCCCGCGGTCAGCGATTCCGCAAGCTGCCTGACCTCACGCGGGGTGTGGCTTTCCACGCTTGCAGCATACCGCTGCGCACGTTTCAGACTGATCGACGCATACGTAATCACATTCGTATCCAGCCCGGCATTCTCCGCTGAACGTTCCAGCTCCGGCAGAAACGCCTCCCACCGGGCGGCATCAAATTTCGTGAGCAGCTCCTGCACCGGCAGGGTTTCCCGGAATTCCGGGCTCAGATAGGTCACGGTAAAGCGCTCGCCTGCTCTGCCCGGCGTATATTTGTACAGTATTTCGCTGTGGTTCTGATACAGATCACGGGTACGCGCCTCCGAAACGATCAGCTTGGCTGCCGTCACATGATTCGGCGCCGGATACGCATACACATTCTTGACAACAGATTCCGCCAGCATATGATGATACAGGCTGTCATAGGACTGCGGCATCTGCGCGATCAGCTTCAGATCCCATTTTTCCGCCAGCGCGGGATCCGCAGCAGCGGTCTGCTGGATCAAGGTGAGCAGCTCAGCAGGATCCGGTTCGTTGGATGCGCTCTGAAAGCCGTCATGCTGCACAAAATACAGTTCATCCGGCTCGATCATCTGGTCGTAATCCGTCGCGGACCAGCTGTCAGTATCGTAGTGATAATTGGTCAGCGTCTGCACGCGGAGATTCAGATCTTCGTCAGCGCGGACGCGGTACAGCGAACGGTTATAGGTCGGCGAGGAATAATTACCGCCGTCAGAGTTATCCGCAAAGCCGCTGATCGCGTTCATCAGGTAATCCGAGAGCGCGGACATGTCGATCATCGCGTCAAAGACCGTACGGTCTGCCTGGACCTCCGGCTTCGGGATCACAAGCACCAGAATAATTGACGCTGCGATGAAAATGCCGGTCGCGCGGATAAAGGACTTGTCCAGAAATTCCGGCAGCACGCCGAAATGCGGGGATTTCTTCGACGGCATGGAGAGCCTGCTCTCTGCATCCGGCTCATAGTGCTGCACAACTGCGGGATCCTCGCCGTGTGCCTGCCGGCAGTAGACCATGACGGCAAAATAGCAGATCAGCAGAATGATGATCGAAGGCACCGGCATGTTCTCGTTTTCCTTTGCGTAAATCGCAAACGGGAAAATCATAACCACAAAGGACATCAGCACACGGTAGCGAACCAGTGTGAAATAGTAAGCGACCGATGCAATGAAGATCGTGAACAGCAGAAACAGCGCGATCGTATAGCCGAGATAGGTTGTCGGCAGAACGGACTGCGGCGTCATGAACCAGACCATAAAGTCGATCTGTAAGCTGCCCATCTCCGGGGCAAAAATCGGCGCATCGCGTCCGAGCAGCACAAACATCACGGCCAGCGCCAGAAAGACCGCTCCGACGGCGCAGTATATGATGCCGCCGAGAAAGCTGTGCTTTTTCATATAGTCAAACAGCCGGAACAGCGGCGCCTGGAGCAGCAGAGAAAGTACGATCCACAGCAGCGTCAGTGACGGCGCATAATGGTAAAAGATACCCGCGACGATCGTGACGCTGAACAGCAGCGGGATCCGCTCTGCCTGGAGGAACCATTTGAGCAGCGGGAACCGTTCCCGGAGCTCAGACAGCTTTGTCATAAGGTTTCACCACACATTCAAAAGGGGTTCTGTATTACATCTCGCCGCCTGCCTGAAGCAGACTGCGGTCAGGTGTCACAAGCCAGAGCGCGGCGTTCTTCGGGACGGCCGTGCGTTCGGCCATCTGCTCCGGCACAAGCAGATAGAGCAACGCGGATGCGTGCTCCAGCGCCGCGGCGGTGTCTTCGGAAGCGGTGTGCGTGATATACAGCAGCACACTGCCGCTGTCCTGCTGCAAGGCGGGCGGCAGCACCGTCAGGGACGCCAGCGACTCTGCCGGACGGAATCCGCCGCGCAGCAGCGTGACCGCCTCCACCGCAAGCTGCTCGCCGTCGTCAATCGCAATGCTGCTCCACGCCGCCTGCTCATTTGCATAGCAGAGCTGGCAGGGATAGCCGTATTTTGCACAGAGCATCAGAAAGCCCAGCGCCGTTTCGATCAGCTGCTCCTCTTGTGCAAGCCGTACTGCATCCGGCATATACACTGTACTGCGCCGGAAATCCAGCACCACGGAGAGCCGTGCCAGCGCGATCGGCTCGTCCTGCCGCACCATCAGATGTCTGCGCTTGGAGGACAGCTTCCAGTTGATGCGCTTCAGCGAATCACCGGGAATGTAGTCGCGGTGATCGTAACCGGGCATTGCAGAGGCCGAGTGATTCGGCGTCGCCTCGGTTTCCTCGTCTGCCGCCGCGACCGCCGTCGAAACCGACCGGAACAGCGCACTGTTCGCTTTCAGCTCCGGGATCTCCGGCGTGATGAGCAGCTTCTGCGGATCCGGCTGCTTCACGCGCAGGCGCAGCATCGCCAGAAAATCCCCGAGCCGCATATCATGCAGCGAAACAACGCCGCTTCCGCAGAACCGCGGCGTCAGGGCAATACGGTATTCCGCCTCCCGCTCAATGCCCATCGACACGCAGAGCGGCAGCGTATCCGGTGTCAGCTGTCTGCGCCGGATCCTGTTCCATTTTCGCATGGCCGCGCGGTAACGCAGTACGCCGCCTGCGCCCTCCAGCGGCTTCTCCGGCAGCGGCGCTGCATTCGGATTCAGCGGCAGAAAATGCGGATCTGCCGTCAGCTGCATTCTGAGAAAGGGCAGTGGCAGCGGCGTATCCTTTTGCACGCGGATCACCGCGGACACCTGTTTCTGCTTTGCACCGGTATCCGGGAGCTCCAGCGTGACCGTCAGCGAACGGCGCACCAGCCAGGTCATGATCCCGGAAACCACCGGCATCAGCAGCAGAAAGCTCAGCATCATCACGCCGATCTGGCCGTCCATGTACAGCATGAACACGATCGCAATGCCGATCGCGCAGAAATATCCGAGCGTCATCGTCCCGTGACCATCGGCACCGGCACGGCGTCCAGAATGCCGAGAATGACACTGCGGGCATCTCCGTGGCGGGACTTGCCCTTCGGAGAGAGGATCAGGCGGTGCGCAAGCACGCTTTCCGCCATGGACTTGACATCATCCGGCAGAACATAATCCCGGCCGGAAAGAAACGCGATCGCCTTGGCCGCCTTATACAGCGCAATGGAGCCGCGCGGAGAGGCGCCGAGCGTCAGTGCCTCGTGGGTTCTGGTTGCGGAAACAATTTGCAGAATATACCGCTTGACCGCCTCGCTGACATACACCGCCTCAACCTGTGATTGCAGACGGATGATGTCCTCGGGATGCAGCACAGCCGCCTCGATGTTCTCCAGCGGATTGTGATGCTCGGTGCGGGAGAGGATCTGGAGCTCCTCGTTTTCGGAAGGATAGCCCATGCTCACACGCATGAAGAAGCGGTCCATCTGCGCCTCCGGCAGATGATATGTACCGTAGGTTTCGACCGGATTCTGCGTCGCAAGCACCATGAACGGCTGCGGCAGCTTGTGCGTCACGCCGTCAATGGAGATCTGATGCTCCTCCATGACCTCCAGCAGTGCGGACTGCACCTTCGGGGAGGCACGGTTGATCTCGTCCGCAAGCAGGAAATTGCACATCGCGGCGCCCGGACGGTATTCAAGCTCAAAGGTATTCTGGTTAACCATGGAATAACCGGTGATATCCGACGGCATGACGTCCGGCGTCAGCTGGATGCGGTTGAAGCTGCCGCCGATTGAGCGGGACAGCGCCGCAGCGAGCTGCGTTTTGCCGACGCCCGGGACGTCCTCGATCAGAATATGGCCGTTGCAGAGCAGACCTGCAATGACGCACTGAATCACGCGATCCTTGCCGACGATAACCTTTCCGATGCTTTCTGTCAAAGACTGAATATCTGTATGCATTTTTTGCTCCTCACTTTTCAGGGTGATATAATAAACCAATTATATTATAGCATATTATCCCGGAAATAGCAATGGGAGAAGTACAAAAAAGCGACCGCTGTATCAAATGGGAGCAAAAACGGAGGACGGCACTGTCGCCTTAGTCTGTGGAAAAAGTGCCTCCGGTGAATTCATATTCGGGACGCACGCCCGCTTAGCTATGAGCTTGCAGGCAAATGCCCTCCTGCTCAACAGCACCAGCCATTAAAAATCCCATTGTAATGAGAATAAAGCATTTTTTCACTTTTCGGTATTATGGGATTCCAAAGGGATAGATCCCTTTGGCGGATTTGGACGGAGCCCATGATAAATCATCGCGTAGCGATATCTTTATCAATAAGCCAGGCAGCAAAAAGAGCCCGCCGAAGCGAGCTCTTTTTGTGTGGAGCGCAGGTGGCCGGCCTTTGCTCCGTGCCGGCCTCCGCCGGCGTGTGAGATGGATTGCGCGATATGAAGAAAATGGGGGATGTCTGTACTTTCAGAAAACGGTACACGGTGAACTGATGTTCAGCGGCGCGTCCCGATTTCTTTCCGCATGTATATCATATCACATCCGGAATAAAAATGCAATATTTTGCGACAGAATGCACAATATTGCGACGAAATGCCGTATACGACGACGAAATCCCGTTTTTGGCACCTGAGTTGCCAATCCGCGACGAAATGCCACCCTGGAATTTCGTCGCGGACCAACTGCACATGCGGGCCGCTGCGCTGCCGTGTCGAATTCTGTCGCACCGGCATATACTGAACCATGCAGCGCCGCTGCAAATCAAATTGGAAAGGAGCAGCATCATGCTTCAGGATCAGACACTTCCGGTTGTACCGGAAGGCACATTTCCGCCGCGGCTGACGCTTGCCATGGCGTATGTCCCGTTCCAGAGCTGGGAGGATACGCTGCCCGCAGAAAAAGCACTCTGCCAGGGAACCGTGTTTCCGTCGCTCGTTATGCCGTTCAGGGAAGAGAAAGGAGGCCGTTCCGCCGATGAAGATGCCGTCGAAGTCATGGGATTCAATGGGAAGGGTTGAGCTGCTGCGCGCCGTGCAGTCGCATCAGTTCGCCATGCGTGATCTGATGATCTATCTGGACACCCACCCGACCGATGCAAATGCGCTCAGCTCGTTCCGCGCACACCGTCAGGCGTATTCCGAAGCCGCAGACGCCTATGCAAAACGCTTCGGTGCGCTGACCGTGATGCATGTCAACGATGAGGACGGCTGGGTCGCGTGGAGCAATACGCCGTGGCCGTGGGAAAAGGAGGCGAACTGAATGTTTCAGTACGAAAAAGCACTGCAATATCCCGTGAAAATCGCCCGCCCGAACGCAAAGCTCGCAAAAATGGTCATGAGCCAGCTCGGCGGCCCGGACGGTGAACTGGGCGCGTCCATGCGCTATCTGAATCAGCGGTACACCATGCCGCTCAGAGAATTGCAGGGACTGCTCACGGACATCGGAACGGAAGAGCTTTCTCACATGGAGATCGTTTCCGCCGTGATCTGTCAGCTGACCAAGGGACTGACGCCGGAGCAGCTTGAGGCGCAGGGCTTTGCGGATTATTTTGTCGACCACACCGCCGGAATCTATCCGGTTTCCGCGGCGGGCATTCCGTTCAGCGCGGCGACGTTCCAGTCCACCGGCGATGCCATCACCGACCTGAACGAGGATCTTGCCGCCGAACAGAAGGCGCGCACGACCTACGACAACATTCTGCGGCTGGCCGATGACCCCGATGTGCGTGACGTGATCCGGTTCCTGCGGGAACGCGAAATCGTGCATTATCAGCGATTCGGCGAGGGTCTGCGCCTGATTCAGGAGCAGCTTGCAAAGTACGCGCCCGATCCCGGCAATCCCTACGCGTTCAACACCTCGTTCGACCCCATGCCTGTCCGCCCGCAGCCGCGGAACGGCAGCCGATAAGCAGAACGGGGATTCCCGCTTCGCAGAAAGCAGCAGAACAGGCGTCGGCCGTTTCCGGTCGGCGCCTGTTTTTTCAGATACGCTCTCAGCGCAACAAAGTACAAGCATAAACAGCCGCCGGCGCGATTTTTTTGTTTCAAGACTTGACAATTCCAATGAAAAGTGTTATGATAATCATGCCGGTTTTTTGCTGCCCCCGGCAGAAAGCCCCCGAATAACCCTACGCATGACAAAACCATTTTTCAAAAAACAAATGACAGCTGAGTGCTGGCAAGAAAGGAACGATTCTATGAAATCTCTACGTAAACTGGCAATCCTGAGTGCAGGTGCAATCTCGCTGATGAACTTCACAGCAATCATGCCTGCGGAATTCCTTGTTTCTGCGGAATTCACGATTCCGGAGAGCGGCGCATGGGGGGACAATGCACAATGGACCTTCGATGCCGAAACCGGCCTGCTGACGATCACCGGTCAGGGCGAACTGAGCGCTGACAGAAGCGCGCTGCCGTGGGCGCGGGTACGCAATAAGAACGAGGCTCCCGCACCGATCACGGAGGTTATCATCGGAGAAGGCATCACGAATATTCCGGACAGTGCTTTTGTTGGCCTTGAAAACCTGACCAAGGTGACAATTCCGGACAGTGTCACAAGCATCGGAAAGACCGCATTCCAATCCTGTTTTTCCCTGGAGAAAATTGAGATTCCGGACACGGTGACGCGCATCGGCGCCGGTGCATTCAATTCATGCAGAGCGATCACCTCGATTCAGATTCCGGACGGCGTGAAAACGATCGAGGCCGGTTGGTTTACCGGCTGTCAGGCACTGGAAAGCGTCACGCTTCCGGAGAGCATCACGGAAATTCCGAACGATACATTCTCATACTGCTTTGCGCTGAAGGAGGTTCAGATTCCGGACGGTGTGACCCGCATCGGCGACCTTGCATTCTATCAATGCAACGCTTTGACCGGTATCAGGCTCCCGGATACGGTCACATCCATCGGCGACAAAGCGTTCAGTATGTGTGAAAAGCTGACCGACATCACCATTCCGGAATCGGTGACGGACATTCACATCAACGCATTTGAAGAATCCGCCTGGCTGGAAGAAAAATGCGCGGAGAATCCGCTTGTCATCGTCAATGATATGCTCATTTATGCCAAAACTGCGTTCGGCGCTGTCGAGATCCCCAAGGGCGTAACCTTCATCAATCCGGCGGTTTTCAGCGGCAATTCGGCTGTGACCGAAATCACAATGCCGGACACCGTAACGCGCATCGGTGCATCGGCGTTCGCGGGATGTGCCAATCTGGAAAAGGTTGTCTTTTCCAAAGAACTGGAGGTCCTGCCGAGTCACGCATTTTACGAATGCACAAAGCTGACAAGTGTGACGCTGCCGG
>JAFZBC010000303.1:0-2431 GCA_017561965.1 Oscillospiraceae bacterium | reverse complement strand
TGCGTCAAGGTTTGCATTGTAGCCGATTGTATAGCACGGAACCTCCAGTCCCTCAACGATCGGGGTAATGCTGCTCAGCGTGTTGCCGGTGTTCGTTTCACCGTCACTCAGCACAAACAGCAGCGGCTTGACCGTCTGGCCGGTTTCCGCCTTGACCTGCTCCTGCGCCTTCATCAGCATGTCGAGCGCAACCAGCACGGCGTCATAGGTCGCCGTATTGCCGCCGACGCTCAGATCCTGCACAGCACCGGTGAAGTAGCTGCGCTGGTTGAGATCAAACTTTGCAATCGGCAGGTCGATCGACACATTGGAGCTGTAACTGACCAGGCCGACATAGTTCGTATCGTTGATATACTGCGAAGCGTTGATCAGAGAGGTTTGCAGGTTCTGGATCGGGGCGCCGCCCATGCTGCCGGAAACATCGGCCACAAAGACCGCCATAACCGGGTTGCCTGCGTCCTTCTCGGTCTTCCAGAGCTTCTGTGCGCTTTCCAGCGTCTTGCCTTTCAGCCCCCACTCCGCGGATTTATAGTCGTCCTTGGCGTTGAAGCCGTAATCCTTCGCCATCTTCTGGCATTCCGGCGTCAGGCAGTAATCTGCAAAATCCTTTGCAAGCGACTTCTGTGCGCTCGTGACATCTTCGCCCAGCACATAAAGCGGGCTGTCATGCCGCACGCCGAACGGAATGAATTCGTAGTCGCGCAGCTCCGTTGCATTGTAATAGCCCTGATATTCCATCAGGAACGCGTTCAGCACATCATTTGCAGCCGCATTGCGCATTTGCAGCGTGGTATACGCCACGAACGGGACGTTCTGCTGGAACTTGCGGAACTGCTCGGTTGCGTTCTGGCTGAGGATATCTGTGGAATCGAACTCCTCCAGCGCCGCAATCAGGAAGTTCATGCCGGTCGAGGACGCATAGGGGTTCGTGTAGCCCATGGTGATCTCGTTGTTGACCGTTGCATCGACAATCGAGCCGATATTGACCTCACCGTGGCTGGCTTTCAGCTTGTTATAGGTATCCTTGCTGACAAGAATGCCTGCCGTGTTGCCCGCCAGACGCTTTTCGATCATCTCGATCTTCACGTTTTCCGCTGCGATCATCTCGCCCCACAGCTCATTGGAGGGGGAGTATGCCTCCGGAACATATTTGCCGGAGATGATATAATCAATCGCGGCGCCCGAGGCAATCGGACGGACGGAAACCGTCGCCCACTGGCCGTCCACCTCATGATGCTCACTGTTGAACTTTTCGGCCACCTCATTGAGCCAGCCGTCCGTTCCGGAGGAGGATTTCTCTGTCGAGGAGAAGATCTCCAGATTGATCGAGCCGCGGCCCGTCACGGAAAGCGGATACTTGCTGATATCCGGCAGCTCCTCTGCGAGGTTGTTGCCAGCGATTTCGACCGTCGCCTTGCGCGGCTTCGTTTCTTTGACCGAAATCTTTTTCAGCTTTTTGTCCAGATGCGAAACAGCATTCTCGTACGAAAGCTCCTGATTCGACTTTCCAATGTTCTTGCTGATTGCGATGCCGCCGAGAATACCGGCGATCATCAGCACGCCAAGTCCGCCGAGGAACAAGCCGTTTTTCGTTTTTGCCTTACTCATTTCAACCTCCAGTATGTCAGTTATATTGCAGGATCATGAATCACTGCATCATACGCTGCATCCGCATCTGCGGGGGCAGCGTTCCGTCCTGAGTCCGGACATTGCGGAGTGTTTCCGCCAGCACATCGAGGCAGGGCTCCCGCGCCGGGAGATCGTCATTCATCTGCGTGACCTCGATGATCAGCTTCTCAAAATCGAGCAGCACACGCGCATTCTCCTGAAGGCGTGTCTGGATATACTCCGCATGAACCCGGCAGAGCGCCGGATCGGTCTGATCACAGTAGCGCAGCCGGAAAAGGATCTGCTTGCAGTTGGCGAGCACGAATTTTGCCGCCTCCTGGCTGTTTTTCTCAAAGGGATGATTCGGGCCGAGCAGCTCGCGCAGCGCCTGCTGCTTGGTTTCCAGCTGACGGATCTGCTGCACCGCCTCCGAGCCGAATCTGCCGAGCGGCATGGAATACAGCGGCATCGTGCGGAACTGGTTCAGATAATCCGTGGTATTGCGGAACTTCTGTCCGGATGCGCTCGGAATCGCCTGCGGATTGTTTTCCGCTTCGTCAACGGCATAATCCTTCACACAGATGCACACGATCAGCACCACCAGAATCATAATGAACGGCAGCACTTCCACCGAGCCGGTCATGCTGATCAGGAAGATCGCAGAAACCAGACCGGCAATAATCCGCGGCTTTGCGCGGTTGACGTTCTCACGGTCAGCAGCGCTGAGGGGCTGCGCCGTTGTACCTGCCGGAGCGGCCGATACATTCAGAGAGGTTTCACAGCTGCGGAATCCGCGGAAGCACTTCGGGCAGACCGACATATT
>JAFZBC010000302.1:0-5216 GCA_017561965.1 Oscillospiraceae bacterium | reverse complement strand
CAGCTTCATGACAATGGCGTGCTCTCTGCCGCCGCCGCCGACTACCAGTATTTTCATATGTTTATGATTCCTTTCGATAGAGGTATCTCCGGTGGAAGATTGGTTCCCGCACCCGCGGGGGCTGTATCGGTTCCGGAGGGAGCTTATCCCTCTGATTCCTGTGTGTTCAGCGCCCGGATCATCTCCGGCGTCAGCTCCATGATCTCGCAGAAGCGGATCTTCGGGAGCGACGGCTGATCCGTCAGTGCGCGCATGATGCCGCCGTGACAGACAATCAGCAGCGTTTCCAGATCTGTACGCGCCAGATAGGGGAGGATCGCCTCCCGTGCGCGCTTCCGCATACTCGCGTGGGTTTCCCAGTCCGGGAATCTGTCCTGCGGGGTATGCACGCCGGCATTGCGCATATACTCATGCCAGCTTTCCTTAATATCCGCATGCGATGCTGCGGCATAATCCGTGCGCGGCAGCCACTCATGCAGGCCGACCGCAACTTCCAGCGGCCTGTCGATCTGCCTGGAAACGATCGCCGCAGTTTGCAGCGCACGGGGATAGGGAGAGGAAACAATCAGATCCGTTCCCTGAATGCGGGGATCCTTCGCGGCTTCCTCCGCCTGCTGAATCCCCTCCGGCGTCAGCTGTCCCAGCTCGGCGCCCATGCCCGGCAGCCCGAGCGCGACAGTATCGCGGTAGGTCGGTTCACCGTGGCGCATCAAGTATACGGTCATTGCCATCATCTCCTGCAGCATTCATTTGTTCTGCCTTCGGTATATTTATATTGGAGCTCCGCCCCAAACCCCGCCCAGGGGACATTGTCCCTTGGGAATCCCATTTCAAGTTTTGTCTGCCCCTTTCAGGGGCGGGCAAAACTTGCAGCGGGTGTCCAGAGGGACAGCGTCCCTCTGGCAGGGGCGTGGGGGCAGCGCCCCCACTATCAATTCATCAGTGGTGGAACAGACGGAGGCCGCAGAAGGCCATTGCGATGCCGTACTTATTGCACTGCTCGATGACGAGGTCATCTCTGATCGAGCCGCCCGGCTCAACGATATACTTGACGCCGCTCTTATAAGCGCGGTCGATGTTGTCCGGGAACGGGAAGAATGCATCGGAGCCGAGGCAGACATCGGTATTCTTTGCGATCCACGCCTGACGCTCCTCTTTCGTAAAGACCGGCGGCTTCTCAGTGAACACGCGCTCCCATTCGCCGTCTGCGAGGATGTCCATATAATCCTCACCGATATAGAGGTCGATCGCATTGTCGCGGTCAGGGCGCTTGATGTCATCGCGGAACGGCAGATTCAGCACCTGCGGCGCCTGACGGAGCCACCAGTTATCCGCCTTGGTGCCCGCAAGTCTGGTGCAGTGGATTCTGGACTGCTGACCGGCGCCGATACCGATTGCCTGGCCGTCCTTGACATAGCAGACGGAATTGGACTGCGTGTATTTCAGCGTGATCAGGGAGATGATCAGATCAAATTTCTTGTCGTCCGGAATCTCCTTGTTATTCGTGACGATGTTGGAGAGCATGGTTTCCTCATTGATCGCGAGGTCGTTTCTGCCCTGCTCAAAGGTCACGCCGAACACTTCCTTATGCTCCACCTTCGGCGGCTCATAATTCGGGTCGATCTGTACGATATTGTAATTGCCCTTGCGCTTGGTCTTGAGGATCTCGAGTGCCTCCGGGGAATAGCCCGGCGCGATGATGCCGTCAGAAACCTCGCGTGCGATCAGCGTTGCGGTGATCGCGTCGCACTCATCGGAAAGGGAGATCCAGTCACCGAAGCTGGACATTCTGTCCGCGCCTCTTGCTCTTGCGTATGCACAGGCCAGCGGAGAGAGCTCGCCGAGATCATCCACAAAGTAGATCTTTTTGAGCGTATCGGAAAGCGGTCTGCCGATTGCGGCGCCTGCCGGAGAAACATGCTTGAACGAGGTTGCAGCCGGCATACCGGTCGCAGCCTTGAGCTCGCGGACGAGCTGCCAGCCGTTGAATGCATCCAGCAGATTGATGTAGCCCGGATTGCCCGAAAGCACAGTGATCGGCAGTGCGCTGCCGTCATTCATATAGATTCTTGCAGGCTTCTGGTTCGGGTTGCACCCGTATTTCAAAAGACGTTCGGTTTCCATGATATACTTCCTTTCCTGCGGCATTCCGCCGCACATCCAAAAGATCCGTTTTCCGGTCAGCGCATCATCCGAACAATGCGCCGAGCAATCCGCCGGATTGTTTTTTCTCCGGCTTTTTATAGTCATAGCCGCCGTTCGGCTGACTGTGATTCAAATAGATCGACGGATAATCGGCATCGCCCTCAAAGCAGTGCTCTGTATCAACATGACAACTGACGCCGTTCACGCGCTTGTAGAGGTGCTCCTCCGAAGGGTACTGTCCCTCCGGCTTGAAGCCGTTCTGCATCAGCACCTGCCGGTACTGCTTCACGGCATTCTGTGCGGCGACCGGTGTCACCAGCCTGACGCTGAAACACCATGTTTCCGTATCGGTATCCGGTATCAGATCCAGTCCCATCCCGGAGCCGCCGCAGCTCCAGACCGGGAAGTCCGGCAGCTTTTCCGCCCATGTTTTCAGCACCGCGGCATCCGCTTCCGCAGCCGCCTGTTCTGCCAGCACGGCCGCCGGGAGCTTTTCCCCGCAGCCGGAGCAGAACCGCGTGCCCGGTTCATTCTGACGGCCGCATTTTGCACATTTCGCGCCGTCCGCAACGGTCATATCCGGCAGCTTTTCGCCGCAGGACGGACAGAATTCCTTGTCCGCAGAGGCGGCCTCGCCGCATTTCGGACAGACCTTCACATTCTCGGCAGCGTGCTGCACAAATCCGCCGAACAGAGAGTTCAGCGCGCCGAATGCCGCCTGCATCTCCTCTTTCGAGGGCATTCCGGCAGATCCGGAAGCAGCCTGTGCAGCTTCCGCGGAGCCTGCCGTCTGACCGGCAGCATCTGCGGTCTGGTTCAGTGCATTTGCGGTCTGCGTGACCGCATCCGCAGCCTGATTCACCGCGTTCGCCGCGATTTCATCCGCTTTCGGCTGCACTGCTTTTTTCACGGCCTCGCTGACAGCATTGCCGACTGCACCGCTGACAGCATCCTTCATCAGTTTATCAAACAGTCCCATAGGTCATACTCCTTTCTGCTTCGGAAAAGGGGGTTTGCGAATGAGGCATTCCGATATTTGCTGATCCTGTCCGCCGTATCTGTCAGATCATTTTGTATAACGGTTGATGATGCGTGTTTCCGTGCTGTTGTCCTTCGGGTCGATATACCGCACAAACAGGGAGATCTTGTTATCCGCATTCAGGCTGTTCCAGAGCATCTCCGCAAACGCGTCGATGTCGTCCGGGATCTCGACCAGCTTCGGCTCGCCCTTGAAGCTCGGCAGCGGATTGCCGTCACCGACATAGGTATGAATGAAGTGTCCCTGACCTGCGAGCGGCTTCTCATAAGTGAAGGTGAAGCGCTGGCAGGACTCCGGATTGCCCTCTGCGGATTTCAGAATGGACAGCGCATAGTTGAACGCGCCCTTTTCGCAGCGGATGATGCCGGAGATGCGGGGCGTGAAGTTCGGATCGTCCGGCTCGAACTTGCGGGAGCGCAGGCTCTGCTCAAACGTGAACTGATGATCCATGCCCTCATAGATCGTATCGGTCTGGTCGCCGTTCGTGACGATCGTCTTATTGCCGAGCACGCGCACCGGCGAATAGATGATCAGCGACGGATCGGTACACTTGGACTCGTCAAAGGCCTGCGTCTTGAGGCCGTCGCCGTCCGCCACAAAAATGCGGTTGCGGGAATTTTCGCTTCTGCCCATGATGAAGTACGCAGCAACGGCGTGCTTGCCGTCCGCCGAGCGTCCGAGGACAATGCCTCTGCCGGGGTAGCTGTTTCCCTTGAGTTCCTGTTCCAGTGAGATCATAGCCATAATGATTTCCTCCTGTTTGATTTCAGTATATCCGCATAATGATCTGTATTTATTCCGTCAGCACCCTCTGATAGAATGCCTCGATCCGTTCCAGCAGCGGTTCATTGACCGCGCGGAACAGCGCCTTGTCCGCATCAGAGCTGTGCGTATTGCTGAATATGCCGAGCAGCTCCTCCTGCGATTCAGAGCTGTCCGGATACAGTTCCTTCACATACCGGTTGCATTCCTCGCTGTGGAAATAGTCGTTGTGATGCGAAAAATCGCCGGAAATGGTTTCATATTCCGCATACGGATCCGTGATCCGGTCCTGCTGCGAAATAATGCCGAGGCTGTACAGCACAAATCCGTCCGATTCGCCGTGGACCGCAAGGAACGGGATGTTCGCTTTGTTGATGCCGTCCACCGCGTTCAGTCCGGCATATCTGCCGAACACCATTTTATTGTACAGCGCCGCAAACGGGCGGAACAGCTTTGCACCGGTCTTTCCGATGACGTTCACGGCACCCTGATTCAGCATTTCCAGCGGGTAAGCGTATCCCGAAAGCGAAACCGCCGCTTTGACGTCATGGTCAAAATTCAGCACGCCGCCGACGGCAAATCCGCCCCAGCTGTGTCCCAGCAGCACCTTCGGCATCTTTTTCAGCCGCGGATCCTGCTCCGCAAAGCTGAGCGCGCTGTCCAGATCCAGCGCCGACTGCACCAGCCCGACCGACGAATCGCCGGGGCTGTCGCCGGAGCCTGCCGCATCGTAGGCAAACACGCACCATCCGCGGTCAACGAACCAGCAGAGCTGATTCACATACGCCTCATGCCCGGAGCCGATGCCGTGTGCGAACACGATCAGCTTATCGGTATTTTCCGCGCCGTAGATCCAGCCCTTCAGCATGAGATCCCCGGACGGAAATGCGACCTCCTCCCGCGGATACGCCGCCGCAAAGGCCGGATACCAGCCGAATGCGGTATTGACGGAGCTGCGGTCAGGGGGATAATCCCCGCGGCGGAACTGATCCTTCATCAGCAGCGCGGTGACGCCCATCAGCGCGGCAAAGAGCACCGCCGCGCCGCCGGTCACCCCGGCTGCAATTTTTGCCCGCTTTTTCACGGCAGAACCGTGACGATGTCATCCTGCACGGTGAGCCTGTCCTCACAGAACAGCCGCACCGCCTCCGGCAGAATATGCCACTCTGCCTGCTCCATGACGCGCTTTTGCAGCGTTTCTGGCGTATCGCCCTGCTCCACGGCAACTGCCTTTTGCAGAATGATCGGCCCGCCGTCACAGACCTCCGTG
>JAFZBC010000301.1:0-2856 GCA_017561965.1 Oscillospiraceae bacterium | reverse complement strand
TGTTTCATGAAGTGATCAGCTCCTTTCGGGTGAAGCAGTCGGATGAAACGGTGCGATGACCTGCGAGGGAGCGGCATGTCATCTGTAAGGGGTGCAGAAACGGCAAAAAGTTGCACGTTTGCGTACAACTTTCCGAGAAATGATTATGTTTTAACATCCATATGTGCAGATTATTGCACACAAAGCGAAATGTCAGCCTGATTTCCTTCTTCTTCCCCTCTCTTGCTTCGCGTGTCAGCAGGATTCCGGGAGAAGTAATCTTTCAGAAGCCGCGAACAACAGAATGTTTTACGCTGCAATTTGCCTTCCGGCGGACTTTAGATCAATGGAGCCGGGCACAATTCGACAGCGTTTGACATATCATGTAATGTGATCCGCGATTAAACTGCCGCATTCCGGACAAACTAAAAACAGCTCCCGTCCGGAGCAGCAAACAGAAAGGAATCATGTACCATGCAAACAGTCAAACGCGGAGAGATCTATTACGCCGATCTCAGCCCGGTCGTCGGATCGGAGCAGGGCGGCATCCGTCCCGTCCTCATCATCCAGAACGACGTCGGCAACCGGTTCAGCCCCACCGTGATCGCCGCCGCGATCACCAGCCGCCGCGACAAAGCCCGCCTCCCCACCCATATCCCGCTGGATGCCTGCGGCTGCGGCCTCAGCAAGGACAGCATCATTTTGCTGGAGCAGATACGTACCATTGACAAGCAGCGCCTGCGCGAATGCATGGGCGGTATTCCCCTCGATGTCATGAAGCAGGTGGACAATGCGCTGGAGATCAGCTTCGGTCTGATTCCGCGCCCGCGCCGCATCAGCAGGCCCGCAGAGCTCCGTCAGTGAGCCCGCTGCGAAAATTTTACTTGACATTCCCTGAAAAAGTGGTATAATAGAAAAGTATCTGCATGACCGCAGATGCAGACTGTGCGCCGCTTTTGCGCATACTGTAAGGAATGATAATATGAGAGCTACCGGTCCGGCAGTACGCCCGGATAAGCGGAAGGTCGTCAGGGGACTGCTGATTGTCCTGACCATCACGATGCTGAGTTCGTTCGGGCTCGGGCTTTGGGCGAACCTGACGAGCGATTACAAGACCGTTCTGAACTATGAGGACATCGACCTGATCCAGCTGGAGCCGCCGCAGTCCGGCGCAAAGGCTGCGGTCATCCACACCTCGCTCGGTGACATGCAGTTCACGCTGTATCCCGAGGAGTGCCCGCAGACCGTCGGCAGCTTTATCGCGCTGGCGGAAAGCGGCTATTATGATAATACCTATGTGTTCGAGCTGGCGCCGTCGGTGTTTTTTGCGGGCGGTGCGGTGACGCCGCAGGGCGATCTGCCCGCGGGCAAGGCGGGGACTGCGCAGGAGCATATCCCGCAGGAGCTTTCCGCAAAGCTGTGGCCGTTCCGCGGTGCGCTCTGCGCCATGCAGACTGCAAACGAGGGCGGCTTCTGGAAAACCCTGACGCAGACGCGTGACACCTTCACCGGCAGCCGGTTCCTGGTCTGCAACTCCATTGAGATGGACGAGGAGATTCAGGAGGGGCTCCGCAGTGTCGAGAATGACGCGATGAAGCGCGTGGGCGAGGCATTCATCGAGCACGGCGGTATCCCGAATTACGCGCAGCAGCTGACGGTTTTCGGTCAGCTTACCGAGGGCTTCGACGTCCTCGACGCGATCACCGCGGCGGAGGTCGGCCCGGGCGAGGATGCCGGGGACGGCGTGACGATCACGCGGCCGAAGGACGAAATCCGCATTCTCTCCGTCGAGATCGTTACAGTGCCGTAACCTGCGGCCATAATAATTTGTTTTGTGCATTATTTCGGTTTCATCGGCCGGAAATGCACGCGTTTTCTGTGTTATGACATAAATCAAATTGATTTTCTTATTTTTTTCTTGGAAAAAGATGACAGAATTGTAAATTTTCACTTTACAAATAGCAAAAAACGTGCTATAATATACTTAATATGTACGGGAACTGTGCGATTACGCATTTCACCCGTGCAGAACAGGGAGTATTTTGTAATGCGAGCAAGACTTCTCTCAAGAACAGCAGCGGCCGTTCTGTGCAGTGCAGCAGCGATTCTTACGATGACCGGCTGCGAGCAGAAACAGGTCGTGCTGGAATCCGGTGCGGATCAGCAGACAGCCGCAAACACCGCGCTGCTCGGTGCGGACGGCTGTGTGAATTATACGATGCCCGAAAAGGGCGAAGAGATCGTTGTCATGACGATCGAGGGCTACGGCGATGTGAAGATCCGCCTCTTCCCGGAGGAATCCCCGAAGGGCGTCGAGAACTTCACAACACTGGTCAAAAACGGCTTTTACGATGAACTGATTTTTCACCGTGTCATCGACGGGTTCATGATTCAGGGCGGCGATCCCAAGGGCAACGGCACCGGCGGTGTGGATGCCTGGGGCAGCGAAACCGGCTTTGCACAGACATTTTCTCCGCGGCTCAATCATGTGTGCGGCGCGGTTTCCTATGCAGTCGGCAATGACAAAATGAACAAATCGCAGTTCTTTATCGTCACCGGCGAGCAGATTCAGCCGGAAATGTTCAGCCAGTATACTGCGCTGTACGGCATCACCTTTACGCCTGCGATCCAGACGCTCTATGAAACCGTCGGCGGTACGCCGCATCTTGACGGCGTCCACGAGATCTTCGGGCAGGTTTTTGACGGTATGGAATACGTACTCGACATTCAGAAAGTACCGACAGACAAGAACTATAAACCGAAGTCTGCGGTACGGATCGAAAAAGCGGTCGTCACGGAGTATGACGGCGCAGCACCGCATTGGCTCAATGCGGTCGGCGAGGAGATCGGTTCGGATCCCGCCGGAATCAACGATGA
>JAFZBC010000300.1:0-2006 GCA_017561965.1 Oscillospiraceae bacterium | reverse complement strand
TCCCCTTAGTTTGTTGAAACAGGGCGATTTCGCCCGTTGCGACGGGCGACGGGGGCGCTGCCCCTCGACCCCGCAAACTCATAGCGAAGCGGACGAGCGCCCCATTCTGAATCACCGCTTATTGCAGCAAGGTTCACCCTTTGCGGGACGCAGCGGCGAGTACATAGTCCTGTCCCTCGTCAAAAATCGCGCGGATCGCAGCCTGATCAAACGGGATCTGCACATCAATATCATCCGTGCTCTGCCGGTCAATGCCGGAATCAATGAGGATGCCGCCCTCCGGATCCAGGTTCACGCAGTTTGAGAACGTCAGCTTGCTGCCGCGGAAGTTCACACCGCCGACCGCCTGACAGGAGCCGTTCGGCTCGGTGAAGCCCATGACTGTCACATTCGGCAGCCCGCGCATGATCTTCACCATGAAGTCGCCTGCGCTGACACATGCCTGATTCGTCAGCAGAATGACGCTGCCGCCGTCCAGCAGATTCTCTCCCTGGCAGCGAATCGCCTTGCCCGGCACGTAATCGCCGTTTTCATCGGTCACCCAGCATTTTCTGTCATCGTCCCAGAGCCCGTCCACGGAGCAGTCATATGTGCCCTCCGGCGCAAACAGCGATACGATTGTCTTGACCATGATCGGAGAGCCGCCGCTGTTGTTGCGCAGGTCAATGATGACGTCCTTCACACCGTCCGCCTTGTATTCCTCCAGCGCTTCGGTGAGCTTCTCCTTCATCTCGCGGTAGGATTTTTCGTCACCGGACATATAGGACGCCGTATCATAAGCCATGCCCTTGATCCGCAGGAGCACGGTTGTTGGATCTGTGCGCTGCCACTCCAGATTGCCGATGTTCACACCGTTGTCGATCTGCTCGACCGTGCCGAACAGCCGGTCATAGTATTCCCCGCGCTTCGGCAGCGTGACCGTCCGCTCCATGCCGGTTTCGTCGAGAATACCGACCGATACGGTTTCCCCGCCGACGCCCGCCGCAAGCAGCCCGCTGTAAAAGATCTCGTTGTCAATATCCGGGAAGCAGCCGAACTCCGTTTCGTAACCCGTTTCCTCGTTTTCGTAATAGAACATCAGCCCCCATGCCGGCGACTGCCTGCTGACTTCATCCGGCGCCTGACCGTTCCAGCCTGTGATGACCGTGCCGTTTGCAATGCCGTACTGACGGAGCGACGCATCGGTATTGACCGCGGCAAAACGGCCGTCCGTCATCCGCATCACGGCAAGCCCGTAATCATTGCCGAGCACCGAGCGTGCCGCTGCCTCCATGGTTTCTTTCTCGCAGTAATAGCCCACATGGCCGTCATGGAACGCGCCGCAGAAGCCCGACCACGCAAGATAGTTTTTCACCGCATCCTGCTCGCGGTCGGCCTCCTCGATCATCGGCATATATGTTTCATAGAGCGCATCCCAGTCAATGCCCTTGTATTCGGTCAGCACATAATGTTCCCGCATCGTGTCATAGCCCTTCTGAAAATCGCCGGTGTAATCTTTGGCGCGGTAGCGCGGATTCAGCAGGCTGGCCGGAACTGCCGCCAGCATACTCAGCGCGCCCGCGATGCTCAGGCCTCTGCGGACGGAGATCTTTTCCGTGAAAAAGCCCGCAAGCAGAATCACAATGCCGATGTACAGCGGCAGCAGCGAATACTCAAATTTGCCTGTGAAAGCGAGCACGGACGCGGGCAGCAGCCAGAACAGCTTCCATTTTGTGCTTTTGATCCGCTCCGCGCGCCCGGCGATGCAGTACAGCAGAATGCAGATGCCGACGCCGCCGGCGACTGCCAGAATATCCAGATTTTCCATACCGCACCTCCTTATTTCAGGTCATCCGTGTGGAAGAAATGGTAGCCGAGCAGCAGATACACGGCTGTCATGATCAGCGAAACGATCACAACCCCTGCAATCAGCGAACCGGACAGCTCCGGATAATAGATGTAATGCATTTTCAGATCCGCACAGCCATAGACATACCAGCTGTCAAACGTGCAGAGCTTTCCGAAGG
>JAFZBC010000299.1:0-1934 GCA_017561965.1 Oscillospiraceae bacterium | reverse complement strand
TGATATTTTTTCGCTGATCGGGCTGGTCGAAGGGCTGCCGGATTTCCCGCAGCAGCTCCGGTTTGCTGAGGAGCTGTTCGGCAAGGCGCCGGAAACAGGGCAGGGGAGTGCCCCGAAGGAAAGCCGCCGGGAGCCGGTGCAGGCCGATTTCAGCAGCTATATCACTGCCTGTATGCAGGCCGCCGGGCAGACGGATTACTGGACGAAAACACGCGGCTTTTCGCCGGAAACCGTGAAGCGGTTCCACCTTGGATATGATGCCGAAAAGCAGGCCGTCGTCATTCCGTATGACAGCAGCCATACATATTATATGACGCGGAGCATCCGGGGCAAATCGTTCCGCAAGCCCAAAACCGCCAGCGCTGGCGGCGAGCCGATCTATCATGTCAACGCGCTGTATCAGGACAAAACGCCGTGCTTTGTCTGCGAATCGCCGATCGACGCGATCTCGATCATGTCCGCAGGCAGCTTTCAGGCGGTCGCGGTCGGCGGGACGGGCTTCCGCAAGCTGATCGACCAGCTGGAACAAAAAAAGCCGGAATGCCCGCTGATCCTGAGTTTTGATGCGGACGATGCCGGAAAAACAGCCTCGGAGCATCTCGCGGAGGAGCTCCGGCGGATCGGTGTCCCGTTCGTCACGGCGGAATATGATCTGTCCGTGTATCCGGCGGAAATGTGCAAGGATGCAAACGATTTCTTCCGCGGTAATCAGGCGGCATTTGCGCAGCAGCTGATGCAGAATGCGGAGGCGGTCGCATCGGAAACGGCAGTCAGCCAGACGGCCGAGCGCAGCGCGCATGATGCGGTATCCGGTGCGCGGCGGCTCTCTGATTTTCTCGATCATATCCGCGGCGACCATGCGGACGAGGCGATCCCGACCGGCTTTGCGGATCTGGATACTGAGCTGGACGGCGGATTGTTCGCCGGATTGTATGTGCTGGGCGCGGTGTCATCGCTCGGCAAGACCACGTTTCTGCTGCAAACCGCGGATCAGATCGCGGAATCCGGTACGGATGTGCTGTACTTTTCGCTGGAGATGTCCGCATCCGAGCTGCTTGCAAAGAGCATCAGCCGGCAGACCTATATTTGCAGCGACGGCAACACAAAGCAGGCAAAAACCGTTCGCGGCATCCTGACCAAGAGCCGCTATGAATCCTATTCGCAGGATGAAAAGAACCTGATCGACAAAGCGATCCTCGCGTATCAGAAATACAGCGCGCATCTGTATTATTATGAGGGCATCGGTGACATCGGCGTTGCGGAGATCCGGCAGCGCACGGAGGAGCATATCCGGCTGACGGGCAGAAAGCCGGTTGTCATGATCGACTATTTGCAGATCCTTGCGCCGTTTGATCTGCGCGCGACCGATAAGACGAACACGGACAAGGCCGTGCTGGAGATGAAGCGCATGAGCCGTGATCTCGGGATTCCGGTGTTTGCGATCTCGAGCCTGAACCGCATGAGCTACGGAACAGGTGAGATCGAAATGAGCGCGTTCAAGGAATCCGGCGCGATCGAATACGGCTCGGATGTGCTGATCGGTTTGCAGGTGCAGGGCGTCGGACAGGATGACGCACAGAAGAAGATCAACGAATGCAAGGAACACCGGATCCGGGACGTTGAGCTGAAGATCCTCAAAAACCGCAACGGTCAGACCGGCGGGCGGATCGGGCTGCGGTATTATGCGCTGTTCAACTGCTTTGAAAAGGATACGACCTATACGGCAAGACGCATCCGCAGCGATGCGCATATCATGGAGGATGCGGATGATTTTGTCCCGGCATACTGAATGGAATAAGGTATCTCCGATGGATTGTAAATGGGGCTCCGCCCCAAACCCCGCTTAAGGGCTAATAGCCCTTAAGAATCCCATTATGTATAGAAAATAAGCCCATAATAAAAGTTTCGGTCAAGCCTTTTCAAAGGCTTGCGGG
>JAFZBC010000298.1:0-5191 GCA_017561965.1 Oscillospiraceae bacterium | reverse complement strand
TAGGTGTTCTATCTGACCTATACACACGCCATGATGGAGCTGTGCAAGAAGATCCTGCGCGGCGACCTGCTCCCCTCGGACGATTTTGCAGAGGGCAAAACAGAGCTCAATATGCTCATTGACATGGCGGTTTCCTATCTGCGGAAGAATTAAGGCTTCTCCGGCGGATTCGTAACCGTTATATTACATTCTAAAAATAAGAGGCACTGATGTTTCGTCAGTGCCTCTTTAAACTTTTATTTTGGCTTCACCATAATGGAGCTTGGGGACGGCGTCCCCATTTTGAATCCATCGGAGATACCGCTTATGCCTTTGTGATCTCCGTGCCCTGACGGGTTTCGCGGATCTGCCAGCCGAGTGCGGCGATCTGATCGCGGATCGCGTCAGCCTTTGCAAAATCCTTCGCCTTGCGCGCTTCCTTGCGCTGCTCCACGAGTTCCAGCACCTCTGCGGGGATCTCCTGCGTGTCTGCATCGTCGGCAGCCGCCTGCGCATGGCCGATCAGGTCAAGCGAAAGCACCTTGTCGATCTCCGCAATGCACGCGAGCTTGGTCGCAGCGGTCGTTTCCGCTTTCAGCACATCGTACAGCACAGTCACGCCCAGCGCCGTGTTGAGATCGTTGTCCATCGCGTCGGTGAACGCCCTGAGCAGCTCCGCCTTTTTTGCCTCGTCCACTGCATCCTGCTCGCTGAGCAGCGTGCGGATCTTCGCAACCAGCTTGTTATAGGCCGTCTGCGCATTCTTCATGTTATCCCATGAGAACACCAGCGACTTGCGGTAATGCGATTGCAGGCAGAAGAAGCGGTATGCCAGCGGATCATATCCCTTTTCCTCCAGCAGCGATACCGTCAGGAACTCGCCCTTGGACTTGCTCATCTTGCCGGTTTCGTCGTTCAGGTGATGCACATGGAACCAGTGCCTGCACCATGCATGGCCGAGCAGCGCCTCGCTCTGTGCGATCTCATTGGTATGATGCGGGAACATGTTGTCGATGCCGCCGCAGTGCAGGTCAAGATACTCGCCTGCATATTTCATGCTGATGCAGGAGCACTCGATATGCCAGCCCGGATAGCCGAGCCCCCACGGGCTTTCCCATTTCAGCTCCTGATCGTCAAACTTGGACTTCGTGAACCAGAGCACGAAATCCGCCTTATTGCGCTTGTTTGTATCGCCCTCGACGCCCTCGCGGACACCGACCTCCAGATCCTCCTCCTTGAAATCAAGGAAGCGGTAATACTGCTCCAGCTTTGAAGTGTCGAAGTAGACATTGCCGCCTGCCTCGTACGCATAGCCCTTTTCCAGCAGCTTCTGCACGGCGTCGATGAACTCCGCGATGCAGCCGGTCGCGGGCTGCACGACCTCCGGTGTCTTGATGTTCAGCTTGGCACAGTCCGCAAAGAATGCATCCGTATAGAATTTTGCGATTTCCATGACGGTCTTGTGCTCGCGCTTTGCCCCCTTGAGCATCTTGTCATCGCCGGTGTCGCCGTCCGAGGTCAGGTGCCCGACGTCGGTGATGTTCATGATGCGGAGCACATCATTTCCCGCAAAGCGGAGATACTTGTCGAGAATATCCTCCATGATGTACGTGCGCAGGTTTCCGATGTGCGCAAAGTGGTAGACCGTCGGGCCGCAGGTATACATTTTTACCTTGCCCGGCTCCACTGTTTCAAATGCTTCCTTTTGTCTGGAAAGTGAATTATACAGCAGCATATGCATTGCTCCCTTCATATTTGCCTTTATTATACCACAGTGCGCGGATTTCGTCAATAAGGTTCCGGAAAACAAATGCGGACTTTTTGCGCAGGTTCCCCGTGAATCCGAAAGAAAGCGCCCGCGCTCTCAGCCGCCCGCCGGATAAAACCGCAATAATCAACAAATCCCGCATACAAAAGAGCTAGAAAAGCGCTTGCAATTTCCGGGAGAATATAGTATAATAAAAACAATGCGCCGGATGAACCGGCACAGCGATTTCGTGCAGACTCCGGCAGCGGCCGGAGCGCATCAGCAGAAAGGAAGATGAAGATTATGGACGATTTGCTCCGCAGACAGCTCCAGATCCACGCCTGCAAGATCCGCATGGGCATCATTGAGGGCGTGTACAATGCAAAGTCCGGTCACCCGGGCGGGTCGCTTTCCATCGCGGATGTGCTGACCTATCTCTACTTCACCAGAATGCATGTTTATCCGGATAACCCGGATTTCGCAGAGCGTGACCGCTTTGTGCTCTCCAAGGGCCACACCGCACCGGCGCTCTACGCAACGCTTGCCGAAAGAGGCTTCTTCCCGATGGAGGAGATGAAGACGCTCCGCCACATCGGCGCAGAGCTCCAGGGACATCCCTGCATCTCGATCCCCGGCGTGGATATGAGCAGCGGCTCTCTGGGACAGGGCATCTCCGCGGCTGCCGGCATGGCACTGGCGGGCAAGCACAGAGCTGATAACTACCGCGTATACGCTGTCCTCGGCGACGGCGAAATCGAGGAAGGCCAGGTCTGGGAGGCTGCGATGTTCGCGGCACACTACGGGCTTGACAACCTCACCGCGATCGTGGACAACAACGGGCTCCAGATCGACGGCAAGATCACTGACGTCTGCTCCCCGGAGCCGATCCCGGACAAGTTCGCGGCATTCGGCTGGCATGTGATCCAGATGGATGCACATGACTTCGACGATATCGACCGCGCCTTCCGCGAGGCGGAAAAGGTCACCGGACAGCCGGTGGCGATCATTCAGCACTCGACCAAGGGCAAGGGCGTTTCCTTTATGGAAAATCAGGTCGGCTGGCACGGCACCGCGCCGAACACCGAGCAGTACGAAAAGGCCATGGCGGAGCTGACCGCTGAGCTGGAAAGACTGGAGGCGGAAGCATGAGCGATGTGATCAAGAAGGCGACGCGCGAAAGCTACGGCGAAGCGCTGGTCGCAATGGCTGAAAAATACGAAAACCTCGTCGTTCTGGACGCAGACCTCGCTGCTGCGACCAAGACCGGCATGTTCAAGAAGGCATATCCGGACCGCTTCTATGACTGCGGCATCGCGGAAGCAAACATGATGGGCGTCGCGGCAGGTCTGGCGGCAGCGGGCATGATCCCGTTTGCATCCTCCTTTGCGATGTTCGCCGCGGGCAGAGCATTTGAGATCGTCCGCAACAGCATCGGCTATCCGCACCTCAACGTCAAGATCGGCGCAACCCATGCGGGTATTTCCGTCGGTGAGGACGGTGCAACGCATCAGTGCTGCGAGGATATCGCACTCATGCGCACGATCCCGGGCATGACCGTCATCAACCCCGCTGATGATACCGAGGCCAAGGCCGCTGTCGCTGCCGCGCTGGCACATGACGGCCCGGTCTACTGCCGCTTCGGCAGACTGGCCGTTCCGGTCATCAACGATCCGGAAACCTACAAGTTCGAGCTCGGCAAGGGCGTGCAGCTCCGCGACGGCAGTGACGTTACGATCGTCGCAACCGGCCTGATGGTCAACGAAGCGCTGATCGCAGCGGATACGCTGGCCGCTGAGGGCATCTCCGCCCGCGTCATCAACATCCACACGATCAAGCCGCTGGACAAGGACATCATCGTCAAGGCGGCAAAGGAAACCGGCTCAATCGTCACCGCTGAGGAGCACAGCATCATCGGCGGTCTGGGCTCCGCTGTCGCAGAGGCAGTCTGCGAGGCATGCCCGGTTCCGGTGCGCAGAATCGGCGTGAACGACACCTTCGGCCACTCCGGCCCGGCTGTCGATCTGCTCAAGCAGTTCGGCCTGTCGGCGGAGCATATCGCAGAGGTCGTCCGCGAGGCTGTCAAGGCAAAATAAGCATATCATACAGGCTGAGAATGCGCAGTTTCGGTATTGGGCTGCGCATTCAGCTATATGAAACGGAGTTTTTCTATGACCTTTACTGAACTGCGGAAGCAGTATCCGGCATTTGTGTTCCGGGATATTCAGGCGGAATATGCAAACGGGAAACTGGCTGTTTTCTATACCTTTGAGATTGAGGGGCTCGGCAGGTTTGAGCCGTACTGGACATTCCCCTGTGCGCAGCCCGATCTGACCGATCCGGCGCTCCGGCGGCTGCTGTTTTCGCTCGGCATGGCGGAGCTTGTCAGCTACTGGAAGATCACCTGCTCCCCGGTCGTGCGCATCGGAATGCAGATGACAAAGGAGCAGGCGGACTGGTGGAAACGGCTGTATTTCGGCGGACTGGGCGAGTTCTTCTACCGCAACGGCATTGAAACCGACTTTGACAGCTTCATGACGATCGAATGCGGCGGAGAGCCGCAGGACTTCGGCGCTGCAAAGCAGACGGCGCTTTCCGGGCGGCTGATTCCGGTCGGCGGCGGCAAGGATTCCATTGTCACGCTGAATCTGCTGAAAGCACAGCTCGGGGATGCATATGCCTATCAGATCAATCACCGCGACTCCTCGGAGCAGGCGGCGCTGCTGGCGGGCATCCCGAAGGAACGCATTCTGGAGCCGGCGCGCAAGCTGCACCCGAAAATGCTCGAATGCAACAAGCGCGGATTCCTGAACGGGCATACGCCGTTTTCCGCGATCGTCGCGTTTTCCGCGGTGCTGACGGCCTATCTGCACGGGCTCTCCGAGGTCGTGCTCTCCAATGAATCCTCTGCGAGCGAATCGACCGTTTCCGATGCGGAAGTCAATCACCAGTATTCCAAGAGCTACCAGTTTGAGCAGGACTTTTTCGCGTATGAGCGTGAATATCTGAAAACCGGCATCCGGTATTACAGCCTGCTGCGGCCGCTGACGGAATTCCAGATCGCAAGATATTTCGCGTCCTGCGATACGAAGTATCACGAGATCTTCCGCAGCTGCAATGCAGGTGCAAAAGAGGACAAATGGTGCGGGCACTGCGCAAAATGCCTGTTCGTCGCTGTGATCCTCTCGCCGTTTCTGCCGTATGCGGAAATCGTGCGGCTGCTGGGCTCCGACCTGTTCAATCTGCCGGAAATGGAGCCCGTTTTGCAGGAGCTCTGCGGCGCGCTGCCGAACAAGCCGTTTGAATGCGTCGGCAGCCGGAAAGAGGTCAATCTTGCGCTCTGCCTTGCGATCGCAAACGCGGAACGCAGAGGCGAAGCCCTGCCGCTGCTGCTGAACAGCTACAAACAGTCCCCGCTGTATGCGGAATATGCGGAAACCGCTGCCGGTTTCGGGCAGGAATGGGATC
>JAFZBC010000297.1:0-1908 GCA_017561965.1 Oscillospiraceae bacterium | reverse complement strand
GTCTACAAAATCACGGTCACGACCGGCGATGTGCAGTCCACGACGATCACGGCGGAGGGCATCCCGCAGCTGTTCTTTCTGACCGGCAGCAATGCGGTCGATTCGTTCACGATTCCGGTCACGGACGGTCAGCTGAATCTCTATGCAGGCTCCGGCGTGGGCACGGCGTTTTCGATCAGCGCGCTGGAAATTGAACAGACCTCCGCAGGAACAACGACAAAACCGACGATCTGGGTCGGCGGCGATTCCACTGCTGCAAGCTGTTACAATGTCACGGACGATGCCGTACACGGCTGGGGACAGTATCTGGGCAGATATGCGGATACAGACAAATACGATGCCCGGAATATCTCAGTCAGCGGTATCACATCCGGCGATCTGCGCGGTTATTCGTTTGAAACTGCTGAACATTACGGTAAACCCGGCGACATCCTGCTGCTGGCGGTCGGCATCAACGATTACATCAAAGCGCATCAGCAGAATCCGGATGCGGTTGACGCAAGCGATTATATCACGAACATGACCGATATGATTCGGCGTGCGAAGGCGCTGGGTATGACCGTATATCTTGTAAAGCAGCACTGTCAGGAAAGTGACCTTTACAAATATCCGCTGCCGGAATCCCGCTGGTTCAATCACGAGCTTGACGGGCTTGCGGAAGCCGAGCAGACCGGCGTGATCGACCTGCTCCGCCCATGGCTGGAGCTCTGCCTGGAGAACCGGTATTATGCGCAGGAATCATATTATACCGCGGATGGTCTGCATCTGAATGCGCGCGGTGCGGACAAAATGGCAGAGATGGTCAGTGCGCAGCTTTTCCCGCAGGCAGTGCCTGCTGTTCCGGCAGCGGGCTATGATCTCGGTATTCCGGACGCGGTCTATGAAACCGAAAGTTCGGGCAAACCGGTTTCCAATCCGCACAAGGGCTTTGTTATGACTGCGTATGCGCCGTATATGATCGACTCGTCGCAGGGCTATCAGTACGGCATCGGCGGCACGGCGGAGAATCACGCATGGGATGTGGTGACAATCGTCAGCGGATCGCCGAAATGGAATGACCTGAATCCGAAAAAAGGCGTTTACAAATGGGATGAGATTGATGCCATGCTTGACGCCTGCGAAGCGCACGGGCTGACCTACGGCATCCGCATCATGCCGTATTCTTCGTATCTGGGGGAGGACTATGTGCCGCAGTGGGTGTATGACGCAGGAGCCAAAAAGTACACAGCGGAGTCGCGGGACAATCCGGGGGAAGAAGTCGTCTTTCCGAAGTGGGACGATCCGGTCTATTTGCAGGCGCATAAGGATTTTGTCAAAGCGCTGGCAAAACAGTATGACGGCGACCCCAGAGTGGAATTTGTGGACGTCCGGCCGTTCGGTGATTACGGCGAATGGCATAATTCGTTCGCGGTCGGCGATGAGAAATTTATGCCCTCGCTGGAAATCCAGAAGGATATGCTGGACTGTTATGCCGCGGCATTTCAAAAGTCGCTGCTTGTGCTGCCGTCCAATGCGCGGGGCGAGATTTATCGGTATGCGCTGTCCATCGGCATTACCAAGCGCGACGACGGCCTGATCTCCACGCCGAATGTGGAATGGAGCCTGCTGCCGACTTACCGCGCCAATATGCCGGTGATCGGTGAGAATTACTGGCCGTATGCGTGGGCACGCGACACGGTGCGGGAAAACGAGTATTCACTTGTGAACTGGACGCAAAAGCGGTTCCGTGAAACGATTGAAATTCCGCATATGTCGGTCTTTGCGCTCGACCAGGACAGCCATTGCAGCTATGAATTCTATCAGGAGCAGCAGGAAGTGATCGACGAAATGTGCAACAGACTGGGCTACAATTTCACCGTGACCTCTGCTGCGCGGTACGGAAACAAGCTCGCCGTGAGAATCCAAAAT
>JAFZBC010000296.1:0-3324 GCA_017561965.1 Oscillospiraceae bacterium | reverse complement strand
GCGGCGTTCCGGCTCCCGCTGACAGCCATGCTCGGCGGCACGGGCATGGGGTATTTCTCCTGCGCATACGGCCTGTTCCTGCCGGTGTTCGCGCTTTCGGTCACGGGCATCAACACGGCGGTTTCCGCGCTGACGGCGCAGTCCCTTGCAAAAAACGACACGCAGACCGCACGGCGCATCGCGGGCATGTCCCTGCGGATCTTCTGCACCGGCGGCATTCTTTGCAGCCTGCTGCTCTTTCTGCTGGCAGAGCCGTTCTGTGCCGTGCTGCTCCGGAATCCCCATGCAGCGGCGGCCGTCCGGTGCCTTGCGCCCGCGGTCTGCTTCTGCTGTATCAATGCGGTGCTGCGCGGCATGTACGAAGGGCACAGCAATATGCAGCCGACGGCCGTATCACAGGCTGCGGAGGGGCTTGCGCGCGCGGGCTTCGGACTGGGACTCTGCGGATATATCTGCCGGCACCCCGAACGGATCCCCGCGTCCCTGACGCTGCCCGAAGCCGCTGCCGCTGCGGCCGTTCTCGGCGTGACGCTCTCCGCTGCCGCCGGTACACTGACGCTCCTGCTGTTTCCTGCGCCGGACCGCAAGGCACCCGATGTTCCCCCTGCGCACCGCGCCGCTGCGGGGAAAACACTGCGGCGTGCGCTGTTCCGGATGCTGCTGCCCGTTGCTGCGGCCTCGCTTGTGACGAATCTCACTACGCTGATCGACTTAGCCTCCGCGATGCGGCTGCTCCCGCAGACAGACGGTCAGGCAAATTTCCTGTACGGCGCATATGCAGGCATGGCGGTCACGGTGTTCAACCTGATCCCCTCCGTCACCAATATGTTCGGGAAGGGCGTGTTCCCTGCGTTCGCAGAAAGCTATGCACGGCACTGCACGACAGATACTGCGCGCCACGCTGCGGATGTGATACGGCGCACGGCGTTCTTTGCGGTACCGGCGGGGCTCGGCATCTCTGCAATGGCTGCTCCCCTGCTGCGGCTTCTGTTTCCGGCGCGTCCCGCGGAAACGGCTGCTGCGGCGCCTGCGCTTGCCGTGCTGGGGCTTGCGGTCATCTGCACGGCGCTGAGCTATCCGCTGTTCTGTATGCTTCAGGCATCCGGCCATGCCCATGACACGGTGCGGGTGATGCTTGCGGGCGCAGCGGTGAAGCTCCTCGGGAATCTGCTGCTGATTCCGCGCTTTTCGCTCTGCGGGATCGCGACGTCCACGGTGCTTTGCTATGCGGTGATCCTGCTGACGGCACTCCGGCGGTTCCGGCTGCGCACGGGGATCCGTCTGCGGCTGCTCCGGCTCTGCGGAAAAAGCCTGCTCTGCGGGATGCTCTGCGCGGGTACGGCTTACCTGCTGCTCCCGGTTCTGCAAGGGCTGCTCCCGGAGCCGTTTGCGGTATCTGCTGCCGCCGCGGCCGGTGCTGCCGTCTATTTTGCAGTGCGCGGAGCCCGCGCCGGCGATTCCCTCCGGGAGCATTTGACCGGGCGTGCCCAATAAACGATACTGCCCGCCGCCACAGTATGTTATGTCAGCAGACAAAGAAGAATCTTGCTGTCAGCACTGTCAATCGCCGCAAAATATTTCAATAAAAGTGTAACCAAAATCATGATTTGCGGTCTATATATTCAAGAGGGCGCAGGGCAGCTTCTGTGGCTTGATTGCCCCCAGCCTTCACAGAAAAGCGTGATATGCTGTATGCATGCACCTGATCAGCAGGCTTTTTGTGCGTTGTATGCATAGCGCATCAGTGCATCAAAAACATGACAAAGGAGTTTACATCATGAAACAGACAAGCGAGAAAAAGACCCGTCAGAAAATGCCGAAGCAGCTTCGGTATTCACGATTCTTCCTGCGGAAAATGATCCCCTGCCTGCTCGTCGGCGGGATCGTTGCAGGCGTCAGAACCAATCGGTTCTATCAGAAATTCGATGACTATGACACCGACTGCGACACATGGGACCTCCGGTATCATATCAACATCACGCCGGACGACTGGGGCTGTGTGCAGGCGGAGGACCGCATGAACGGGCGCGGGATCCCGGACATGCTCCGGCACCTTTCTACGATGAAGGACTTTTCCACAGACGCTCCCGCCTCCGAGCAGGATATTGCGGTCATGCTGATCCGCCCCGATACTGGAGAATACTACATCTCCGAGCCCGCTGTCACCCTCAGCGCGCATATGGTGTATGACAACAGTATCGATAAGAAATATCTGGCCACGCCGGAGGAGGCCGAGCGCTTTGCCGAAGCATACAGGGATCACTATGATGCGCACTATCTCCGGTACCGTTTTCTGGAGCTGCTGGATTGCAGTGCGCTGGCCGAGCATTGCTTCACGCTCCACAAATGGATCGAAAACCGCATTGCATACGGCGTGCCGCTGCATGCTTATGTCCGGGACAGCGAATTCACGGATATGACCGTCGGGTTCAGAACCGGCTATAAAGTCCTGACAGGAGAAATCACGGAGGTGCTCCCCGGCGGAACGGATCCCGGCGGTGACTGGCGTTTGGTTGAAAATCTCAGATATGCAGAGGAAAACGGCTCGGATTCCGATACGGAAACACTGGACGGCTTCACCATATCCGGCCACCCGACCGACGGCCCCTCCGGGGAGCTGATGCGGGAAGTCGCCGCATACCTGGACAAGTGGCTGCCCGACCGCTTGCGCGAATACAACGAGATCAAAGCAGTCCTTGACGACAAAAGCGGCGCAAAGCGGTACGAATATTACCGTGAGGCATATGACAAGGCCATTGAAGATGTCAGAACCGACGAACAGCTCGCAGCAGAAGGCTATGAAAACGACGATCCGCACACCCTCGACAAGATCAATGTCCCCACGCCGGAAAAGCAGCTGGAAATTCTCATCCATGATATCGGCTTGATGCCGGAGAAAGCCGCAATGAACAGTAAATCCGCGTTTGGCAGATACGGCAGCAAAGACCAACCGAATCTCCGCTGCTATACGGATACCAAGCGCGTGACGCTGAACGGCGACACCTACTATCTGTTCGCGGCGCTCTCCGCGGATATCGGAAAAGCCATGAAGCCCTATGCCCTCGCGTATGCGGTGCAGTCCGCAATCGCAGCGATTCTTGCGGCGCTGCTGTTTGCGCTGCCGGACTGCCTCTCTGCACGGCGGAAATACAAAAAAAGCATGAAACAGAATCACGATCAGACATAATCCCATAAAAAAGACCGCCCCGGTTCATCTGAACTGCACCATTTTGTACGGACAGCATAAAAAGCCACCTATGGCAAAATGAATTAAGCACTGAACTGACTCCGCCGCTCAAGCGGAGTCAGTTTTGTATTCAGTTG
>JAFZBC010000040.1:0-1916 GCA_017561965.1 Oscillospiraceae bacterium | reverse complement strand
GATCCGCTATGATATCCGGCACGGCGACTATACCGATGCGAATAAGCTCGGCAAGCGCCTCTGGCCGATGGTGCGGCACCGGATGGATATGCTTTATGAGATCGGAACGCTGATGCATCTGTACAGCCTGACCAACCGGCAGACCGGTATCAATATCTTCCGGCATTCCGTCCGCGATTACGCAAACTGCCGCAATCACTGGATGCGGATGCAGTTCGCAATGGGCGCATACAGACTCTTCTCCCGCGTGGAGGTCGAATCCTTCCATATGGTGATGCCGCGGGAATGTCCGCTCTGGAGTGCGGAAAACCGCTATGAGGCAGCGGCAATGCGCGATTATTTCTATGCAGAGGCGAAAGAGCTCGCCGAGAAATTTGATGCCCGCAACGGCAATACCGTCTGCACAGATGCGCTGAACGCAGAGGATGCTCCCTATGACGAGGAAGCAGTCGATCTGATCGGCTGCTTTGCGGAGCAGACGCCGTCGGTCATCGGTGCAGTCTGCACCGCGCTGCCTGATGTGCTCACCGCGGAAAGCATCAGCGAAGCACTGGACGCCGACGGCCGCTTCGAGGTTGTGATGCGCGCCGCCGAGGAAACGCAGGGCGTCATCGCGGTGGAAATCGCCGAGGGCGACGGCTCTGCCAATATTCACCGGGTTCTTTTTGTGTGTCAGGAGGTTCCGCCGCCGGAGGATTTCCGTCCTGCAAGCCCGATTCCGGACGGTCTGCTCGATCAGATCAAGCAGGCAGAGGGCATGGTGCTCTGTATCACGCAGTTTGAGGATATGCAGCCGGATCTGGCACTGCATTTCCAGCTTCGGCTGCTGACACTGCTCTGCCCGGATGCGGTTGCGTATCTGGACTGCTCCCGCATGAAGCTGCTGCCCGCAGGCTGGGTGGCGCTGGCCGCGAAGAGTGATGTGCCGCCGCTGGTCGATTATCTGTATAACCTTCAGCTGCGCGGACTTCCGGATTCCGATTACCTCTGGATCTCCACGCAGGGACTGCGCTGCTGCGGTCTTCGGGAGCTTGAGATTCTGGACGCGACCAAGGAAAACTTCCCGCGGTACTGCGATATGCTCTGCTTTGCTGCGGAGCGCATTCTGCTGCGCGGAGAGGCCGCCAATGCCGGTGAGCCGTTTGCGGTCGTCCGGATGACGGATGATACGGATTTCCGCTGCCTGTGGCAGCCTGCTTCTGAGGCGGAGAAGGATTATCCGGAGAGCGATCCCGCAGGCTGGGCTGTGCGTCAGGCGTACGTCGGTGACGATGCCGATTCATGCAGCGGCAATGCCGTGCTGTATCTGGCGGGCAATGAAAACCCGGACGGTACCTGCAAGCGGGAGCGCCTGGTTATTTCCGAGGAGGAGTTCAACCGGTTCATGTACGGCAATTACATTGTGACTGCCCGCAAGACGGCAGCGCTGGCACAGGAGCGCTATCCGATTTTTGCCGCGCTGTTTGATAAGGCACCGGAGAATGCGTATGTCTGTGTCCGCGACAAAAGCGGGGATGACAACGAGCTCTGGATGAAGGTGACGGCAGCGGAGGATCATAAGATTACCGGTTTACTTGCTGCGGCGTGTGCGGCAGGCAAGGAGGGCGATCCGTTTGAGGCGTCACCGGAGCAGCTGCTGGACTTCTCTGTCCGCCTGGACGAGAATCTGGTTGTTCACCCCAATACTGCCTACATCGCGCTGGAGATCGAATAAGTAATTGCTTCGTTCCGAAACATAATATGCAATCGGGGCGGATTCGTGATATCATAAGGAAGGTATCCGGAATCCAAACAGAAAGGGTGTATCAGATGAATCAAAAGACACAGCTCACACCGCAGGAAATCGCATGCTCCGTCTGCGAAACCGGAACAGTCACGCCTGACCGCGTCCTGGATTTCGACATTGTTGTCGTCGG
>JAFZBC010000039.1:0-2094 GCA_017561965.1 Oscillospiraceae bacterium | reverse complement strand
TTCAGCAGTTCCGCGCCGCCCGGCACAACAGGCAAAGCCCCACACAGCATTGCCAGCGCCATGGCAGCAGCCGCTGCCGCCTTCGTTCGTTTCCTCATCATAAAACCTCCTTTTCGTATCAGCAAATGCACTTCGTCACACCGCACCCGCAGATGCGCTGTGCTGATTTTATTATAACATAATCAAATGATATGCACAACGGGCAAAGGCAAGCCAAAAGCGTAGAAAACATCAGCGGAATTTGAACAGAATATAGCAGTAATATACAATTTTGCGTGATGTTGCCGCATGATATGCCGATGCAGTGCCGTTTGCATGTGCCTGCCCGGAATCCCGGTTGTTCTGTCCGATTGTCCCCACCCTCTGCGTTTTCGCAATCCGCGACTTGACTTTGTATGCAGATATTGCTATAATGATAGTGTATAAGCCGATACAGACAGGAGGGATACACATGCCTGACTACACAACAGAGGGGCTTGCCGCCGAGATCTTCTCGGAGATGCTGCGCCGGAACGGAGAAGGCTTCACGCTCATCCGGGAGGTCGGCACCGTCACGGGGCAGCACGGCACGGAGGCGCTGGTCGAAAATGCCGCCGTGTTCCGTGAGCTGGCCGACCGCTTTCCGGATCTGAAGATCACCTACCCGCAGACGGTGCTCTCCGAGGCAGACGCGCACACGCGGACGAATGCCGTCATTCAGGTGCCGGAGCCGTTCTCGGCGCATCACTGCGGCACGGCATTTCAGCAGATCATGCATGACAAATGGCAGCCGCAGCTCGACGAGCTGACCGCGGAGATCACCCGCAGGCTGCGCAAGCATGAGTTCAAAACTGCAAGGCTGTTCAGCGCCAATCCGCTGGCAGGCTCCGCTTCGTTCCGCGTCACGGATGAAACCGCGGAATCGGATATCTGGGCGATCCTGCTGGAAAGCTGCGGGCTGTATCCGCTGCAATGGGACGACGAGATCACCGGCATGGCGCTGCTCCTCTGCGACGCACTGAAAACCGCACTCGCTGAGGATGGCCGCGAGATCCTGGAGGTCGCCGCCGAGCGCAATCCGGCAGAAAAATGCTGCACCGTCACGGTGTACTATTCTATAAAACAGGACTGAATCTATGCTTTCGTTTATCACAAATTCCCCGGCGGAAACCCATCAGCTTGCCAAGCGGATCGGGGCGGCACTCCGGCCGGGCACCTGCGTCGCCTTCTTCGGCGGGCTCGGCGCAGGCAAAACGACCTTTACAAGAGGACTTGCCGAGGGGCTGGGGCTGCCGGATCTGGTCAGTTCCCCGACCTTCGCGCTCGTCAATGAATATCACGCGGCGGGCTGCGTTTCGGTGTATCATTTTGACATGTACCGCGTGACCTCCCCGGAGGCGCTGGAAACGACCGGCTTCTGGGATTATCCGCTGGAGGATTCGGTCTTTGTGATCGAATGGGCGGAGAATATTGAGGAGGATCTGCCGGAGCCGCTGCTGAAAATCACGATCACCGGCTCGGGCGATCAGCCGCGGCAGATCACACTGGAAGGAGATGAGCTGCTTGATCATTTTAGCAGTTGATACCTCGGGCAGCACCGCGTCCTGTGCCGTCACGGAAAACGGCACGCTGCTCGGTTACCGGATGCTGTATACCAGGCGGGCGCATTCGCAGATCCTGCTGCCCATGGTCAAAGAAATGCTCGCGGAAACCGGACATACCGTGCAGGACGTTGACGTCTTTGCCGCGGCGAACGGGCCGGGGTCGTACACCGGCCTGCGCATCGGCATTTCCGCGATGCAGGCGCTTGCATTCGCAGGCAATAAAAAGTGTGCGGGCATTTCCTCACTGGAGGGGCTTGCATGGAATCTCTGCGGCAGAACCGGCATTCTCTGCGCATGTCTTGCCGCAAGAAAAAATCTCTGCTACTGCGCATTTTTTGAGAGCAACGGAAAGACTGTCACCCGCCTGACGGAGGACAGCATTCTGGAGGCGGGCGACATCGCCGAGTATGAATATGACTATTATTCTACCACATGCGAATACGGATATAATAAAATCATTCAAAAATGTGAAGGCGAGTGTGATCCGGAAACGGGAAAATGCAAAAACGAG
>JAFZBC010000295.1:0-1634 GCA_017561965.1 Oscillospiraceae bacterium | reverse complement strand
CTTCGACAAACGGCGCTGTGATCTGCTCGCGGAATTCCGTCAGGCAGTTGAGCGCATAATACGGGATATCAAGCTGATCCGCGATATTTCTTGCATCCGTGATCTCGCAGCAGCGGCTTTCATTGCCGTCTGCCGACTGCCATGTCCGCAGCGTCACGCCGATAACGTCATACCCTGCGATTTTCAGCAGATATGCCGTCACGGCACTGTCAACCCCGCCGGACATCCCAACAATCACACGCTTCATCTTCGCTCAGATCGAATAAAAGTCGCCGCTTGCGGCTTCCTCTTTTTGCAGATCAAGAAAATCGGAAAGCGTCAGATGCTCCGCAAAGCAGCGCAGGCAGGCGTTCATCCGATCCCACAGGCAGCTTTTGACAGACGGCCGGATTCCCGTATCTGCCTCGATTTCTGCTGCATCGGCAAGAATGCTGTTATCCAGAATATCCAGCACATCCGAAATGCGGATGTTGTCCGCAGATTTTGCAAGCGAATAGCCGCCGTGCTGTCCTTTCACAGCGCGGACAAAGCCGCCCTGTCGGAGCAGCATCAGAATCTGTTCCAGATATTTCTGAGAGATCTGCTGCCGCTGGGAAATCTCAGGTGTGGAAACCTTTTCGCCGCCTGCCGAATGGATCGCAATATCTGCCAGTGCCGCGATGCCGTATTCGACTCTTGTTGTGATTTTCATTCGGTTGCACCGCCTTTCTTACTGTTCGTCCAGCAGGTACCGGAGTGTTTTCCAGCCGAGAACCGCGCATTTCACGCGCGCCGGCATTTTTGCGATATTTTGCAGCGCACCGGCTTCCTCCAGCTCATCCAGTTCTGCGTCGGTGATCTCTCCGCCGATCATTTTCATGAACAGCTCGGTCAGATGTGCTGCCTCCGCTTTCGTCCTGCCGATGATCAGATCAAGCATAATATCAGCAGATGCGTTGGAAATCGCACAGCCGACACCGGTATAGGCACCGTCTGTGATAATGTCGTCCTGTACCGTCAGATGCAGCGTGATCTCATCGCCGCAGCTCGGATTCATACCGGCATGAGAGCAGGTCGCGCCGGGCAGCTCATGCAGATGCTGCGGATGCAGATTGTGGTCAATCAGCACCTCGTTATAGAAATTCTCACTCAAGGCCCATTCTCCTTCTCACCGTTTTCAGCGTATTTACAAACAAATCAATATCCCGTTCATCATTATACAGCGCAAGGCTCATGCGCACGGTTGACTGCACGCCGAGATACTGATGCAGCGGCTGTGCGCAGTGATGACCGGCACGGATCGCAACATTGTCCGCGTCAAATATCGCGGCAATGTCATGCGGATGCACGCCGTCCACCGTGAATGTGATGATGCCGAGATGCGCCTCCGCCTTCTCCGAACCGATGATATTGACATGCGGGATGCCGCGCATCTTCTCGAAGGCATAGGCGGTCAGAGCATTTTCATGCTTTGTGATTTCGTCAAAGCCGATGCTGCGGATATAGTCGATTGCGGCGTGCAGTCCGACCGCACCGCCGACATTGACCGTGCCGGCTTCAAATTTATGCGGCAGCTCTGCAAAGGTCGCAGATTCCCGCGTTACATATTCGATCATCTCGCCGCCGGAAAGAAACGGCGGCATTTTTTCCAGCAG
>JAFZBC010000038.1:0-6920 GCA_017561965.1 Oscillospiraceae bacterium | reverse complement strand
CTTTATGAGAAAATGGAGCAGCTGTTCTATGCTTATATGGCGCAGTTCCTGCACACGGTCAGCTTTTTCCAGTATGACCGCATCATGAACGAGAGCTACCGTCAGGCGGGTATGCGGACAGTTGCGCGGATTCTGGGGCAGGCACAGATGCTGCTTGAGCATTACGGCACGTATCTTTCCGTGCAGGGGCAGACGCTCTTTTCAGATATGCAGGATGAGATCGGCAGCATTTCGCTGGCTGTGTCGTCCATGCAGGAAGCGCTGCGGCAGACACGCGGCGAATACTAAGGAGTAACGATATGATTCGATTCTACAATGCAAAGATCATGACAATGGCAGACGGCTGTGCGGTCACAGAGGGAGAGCTCTGGACGGACGGCGGCCGCATCTCCTACATCGGGGAAACGCCCGCGGAGCTGCCCGTATTTGAGCGGGAGATCGACGCGCAGGGCAATCTGCTGATGCCGAGCTTCAAAAATGCGCATACGCATTCCGCGATGACGTTTCTGCGGTCGTTTGCCGAGGATGTGCCGCTCCAGACATGGCTGTTTGAAAAGGTGTTCCCATATGAGGACAGACTGACACCGGAGGATGTTTACGCATTTGACCGGCTGGCGATCCTGGAATATCTGGCGTCCGGTACAACCGCTGCATTTGATATGTATTTCTATCCGGAGAGCAGCGCCGCGGCCTTTACCGAATCCGGGATGCGGCTCGTATTCTGCGGCAGCATCAACGGCACGGCAGCGGATGTGGAGCGCCTGAACGATCAGTTTCAGAAATACCGGAACATGCATCCGCTGGTGAAATACCGGCTCGGCTTCCATGCGGAGTATACGAGCGACGAGAGCCTGCACCGCGAGGTTGCAAGGCTGGCGCAGGCTGAGCATGAGCCGGTCTATACCCATATGAGCGAAACAAAGCGCGAGCATGAGGAATGCATCGCGCGGCACGGCGCATCTCCGGCGCAGTATTTTGAATCGCTCGGCATGTGGCAGTACGGCGGCGGCGGGTATCACTGTGTCTGGTTCGACGAAACTGACCGCGCTGTTTTCAGAAAAAACGGTCTGTGGATGGTTTCGTGCCCCTGCTCCAATGCCAAGCTGGCCAGCGGCATTGCGCCGCTGAAGGAGGCCTATGAGGAGGGCGTACAGCTTGCGCTCGGCACGGACGGCCCTGCGTCCAACAACGCGCTCGATCTGTTCCGGGAGATGTATCTCGGTGCAGTGCTGCAAAAGCTCCGCCATGACGACGCTGCGGCACTCCCGGCAGCAGAAATGCTCAAGGCGGCGACCGTCGGCGGTGCGCGTGCCATGGGGCTTACGGACTGCGACATTCTGGCAGAGGGCAAGCAGGCAGATCTGATTCTGATTGATCTGAGTGCCCCGAATCTTCAGCCGCCGCATCATATTCCGGAAAGCCTTGTCCTGAGCGGCAGCCGCGCCGATGTGAAGCTGACCATGTGCGCCGGAAAGATTCTCTATGAGAACGGGCAGTATTACGCCGGCATTTCCAGGGAGGAGATCCTTGCGGATACCGCGGCGCGCATTGCAAGACTGACCGGCTGAAACAACAAAGAAAGAGCATGACCGTGCGGCCATGCTCTTTTTCAGTATCGGATCTCAAAGGAATAATCGTTGTGAACGGGAATGTTTTCGCTGCGTATATCATCAATCTGTGCCCAGGTGTTCCGCTCCAGCGCAAGGATCATATCGTCAATATCCTTTGCGCGTCCTTCGGCCTCCATTTCGACGGAGCCGTCCCAGAGATTGCGCACCCAGCCGGATATTCCGTAATATCCGGCAGCCTGTTTTGCACGGTACCGGAACCCGACGCCCTGCACGTCGCCGGAAAAGATGATATGTCTGCGGATTTTCTCCATAATACTACGCTCCCGTTTTTGATCTGCGATCATTGTATCACAGAACCGGAAAAAGGTCAAGCGGAAAGATGAAGATTTTTTCATTCTTCTTGACAATCTGTGCAAAATCAATTATAATATAACTATTCCAAATTTGCAGAAACGAGGTGTGCTTTCTGATGAAAATTCTGTTTTCCCCTGTCGGCGTCAACGATCCGTACAAAGAAGAACGCGATCCTGTGACCAACGCTGTCATCGGCGTTCAGGAGGGACCTCTTCTTCAGATCTGCCGGCAGGAAAAGCCGGACAAGGTCTATCTGTATTTTTCCGGTGATGCGCCGATGCTGGAGCAGCAGGACCGCCGCTTCCACAATGCACTGGAGCAGCTCAGTCCTGCGCCGGAGGTTCAGGTCATTCTTCGCCTGGATGTGAAGGACGATGCTTCCGCAGAGTTCCTGCGCGAGGATTTCCGCGGCATTCTGACGGATATCCGCGATCAGGCGCCGGAGGGTTCGGAGCTGATCGTCAATGTGTTCTCCGGTACGGATGCGATGCGCGAGGCGTTTACCGCACTGGCCGGTGAGTGCCCGCAGGAGCCTGACCCCGAGCCTGTTGTCACGGAGGACGATGACGACGAGCTGCCGCCGGACTTCTTTGACGGCTTCGGTGAGGAGGAAGGCGCTGCACCGATTGTACATCTGAAGGATAACGAGGAACACGATGCGGAGGCAGAGGATTCCGATGCAGCTGACAAAGCAGCGGATTCCGGCGAAGAGATTGCAGAAGCTCCTGCTGCGGAGGATGCGAATGGTGCAGCTGACGAAGCAGCGGAGGATGCAGAAGCACCCGCTGATGAAGCAGCAGAGGATGCTGCCGAAGTGCCGGAAACTGCGGAGGAAGAACCGGATGCTGCTGCTCCGGAGGCAGCTGACGAGGCACCTGCTGAGCCGGAGATTCCGGCTGTTGATCCCGCAACGCTGATTGCAGACGAGCAGAAGAAACTGCTCACGATTCTGATTGATGCGCATGAATATGCTGCTGCACAGGCACTCTGCCTGCGCATGGAGCAGCCGCCCGCACCGGCGTTTACCGCACTGCTGGATGCTGCCGTTCTGCGCAGCAGCGGCAGATGGCCTGCTGCCGTTCAGCGGTTCCGTGATCTGGGACAGGCAGAGCTTGCTGCCGGAATCACACCCGCATCGGATTATTTCCTGCGCCTGAACATGCTCGCGGAGCGCGATGACTGCACGGCGTTCTTCCGCGCGGTGCCTGCGCTGCTCGTCGAGGTGTTCCTTGCGGTGATCCGCAAGCAGTTCGGAAACGACCTGACGCAGTACATGATCTACAATTCCCGGAAATGGGACGAGAACAAGCTGGTGATGGCGCAGCTGACCGGGAAATTCAACGAAACCTTTACCTATCACACCAAGCCGCGCCCGATGAAGGTCGGCGGATTTGTCACGACTGCGCATCTTTCCAATTATATGGAAAATGTTTCTGATAGAAAGAAGCATTCCGCGATGATTCTGGAAACGATGAAGCTGCGGCAGTATGCGGAGGACAAGGTGAAGAATGTCACGACCTACGCGCTCTCCTCTGTCAGCGGTGCGGACATGAAGAAGTTCAATCTGTTCCCGCCCGCTGAGATCATCACGATGATCCGGGACTACATCCGCAGCTACACGGATCTGGCACTGGACGATACGGTGCTGATGTCCTATCAGAAGATGAACGAGGCACTGAAAGCGGCACTTGAATAACTGAGAAGCAGGCATGTCCCGGACGGGATGTGCCTGCTTTTGCATCATCTCCGGTGCAGCGGGCATACTGTCAGCGGAGGTGAGTTTGATGAAGCAGAGGAAAAACGGCAGCTCCGGCGCACATGCGATCCGGCAGCCGCTGCCTGACGCTGAGATTCAGCGAAATGCACCCCACGGCAAAACGGCGGACGATCTGCCGGAGCAGGGAGATCTGCCGGTGAAGATCCTTGCAAAGGAGATCCCGGCGACGGACGTTCACGACATGTGAACACCTGCCGTTCAGCCGCAGACTGCAAGCGGATACAATGCGGATTCTGCGTTCAGGTTTTGTCGAAAACTCCGATAAACTGCGCGATTACTTGACGCAGAGTCCGTTTTGTGCTATGCTTATCCTATTCTCACACGCCGCTGACCGAAGGCAGGGGACGCTCTGCGTACCGTAAACAGAAAGAAGGTAACATCATGTCTGCAATGATCGAAATCAAAAATGTCACCAAGGAATTCAAGGTGCTGAACCGACGGGAAGGTCTGAAGGGCAGCCTGAAAGACCTGTTCTCGCGTGACTATAAAACCGTGCGTGCCGTTGACAATATCTCCATGACGGTTGAGCAGGGGGAGATTGTCGGCTATCTCGGCCCGAACGGTGCCGGTAAATCGACAACGATCAAGATGATGACCGGCGTGCTGGAGCCGACCTCCGGCGAGATCCTTGTCGCGGGAAATGTCCCGTATCAGAACCGCACGCAGAATGCACAGCAGATCGGCGTCGTGTTCGGACAGCGCACGCAGCTCTGGTGGGCGCTCCCGCTGATCGAATCGTTCCGCATTCTCAAGGATATTTACCGCATCAGCGACGAGGACTACGACAGTATGCTGAAGCTGTATCAGTCGCTGGTCGATATTGAGCCGCTGCTGCACAAGCCTGTCCGGCAGATGTCGCTCGGGCAGCGCACGCTGAGCGATATTCTCGCGGCGTTTTTACATAACCCGAAGATCGTGTTCCTCGATGAGCCGACGATCGGTCTGGATGTGTCCATGAAGGCGAATATCCGCACGCTGATCCATGCGCTCAACGAGCAGAAAAAGACGACTGTCATCCTGACGACGCATGACATGGGCGACGTGGATGCACTCTGCCGCAGAATCGTCATCATCGACAAGGGAAAGATGCTCTATGATAACGATACGGAGCATCTGAAGCGTTTCTTCGGTTCCTACCGGACGCTGAAAATCCGCGTGAGCGGCAATCTCAAGGAGCATGCGGAGCAGATCGGCAGAAAGCTGCCGGAATGTACGGTTTCCGCGGACGACGAGTGGATTTCTGTGCTGGTCGATGAGGAAAAGCAGCGCGTCATGGACGTCCTGACACAGCTCCAGAAGGATTACCGCATCCGCGACATGCAGCTGGAGGAAATCTCCACGGAGGACGTCATCAAGAAGATCTACGAGGAGGGTGTGGAATGAACCTCAGAAAGTATCTCACCCTCACGCGTGCCGGGATCATTGAGGCCTTGCAGTTCCGGCTGTCCGCCTTTGTCATGTTCGTCGGCAATATTCTGTATCTGATCGTGGTCTACTTTCTCTGGAAGGCGATCTATGCCTCTGCCGGGACGGATGTCGTCAACGGCATGACCTTTTCGGATACACTGATCTATCTGGTACTGGCGACCGCGCTGTACAGCTTCATGGAAATGTACACCGTCTGGGAGATCGGCAGAGCGATTCAGTCCGGCAAGATCGTGCTGGATCTGTTAAAGCCGATGGAATACCGGAGCTATCTGTTCTGGTCGTATTCCGGCAGCTTTGTGACCAACTTCTGTACGACCTTCCTGCCGACGTTTCTTGCGGTCTGCCTCGTGACGCACGGTGCGGTGCCGCTCGGCATCAATCTGCTGTATTTTGCGGTATCGGTCGTCATGGCTATCATCATCAATTACAGCATTGATTTTATGGTCGGAACGGTCTGCCTGTTCACAGAGTCGATCTGGGGCATCAATATCATGAAGCAGGTGATCGTTCTGCTGCTTTCCGGCGCGACGATCCCGCTCGCATTCTTCCCGGAAACGCTGCGGCGTGTCGCGTACTTCCTGCCGTTCCAGTCGATCTATAACGCACCGCTGACCATTCTGCTGGACGGCAGTGCCCGTCCGGAAACCGTGCTGCCGGTGCTCGGCTTGCAGCTGTTCTGGTGCGTGTTTATGGTGCTGCTGAGCAAGCTGTTCTGGAAGGCTTCGCTGCGGCAGATCACGGTGAACGGAGGCTGACCATGCTGACACAGAATGATATTCATGCGTTTCTGCGCGAAAACGGCATCCGGCCGGATGATAAGGTCACCGTTCACGCTGCGCTCCGTTCGGTCGGAAAGATCGAGAACGGCGCAGACGGCCTGATTGACGGGCTGCGCACCTATCTGCACGACGGCCTGCTGATTGTTCCGACACACACCTGGGACACGGTCGTGCGCGAGCATCCGTATTACGATATGCGGGAAACTGTTCCGTGCATCGGCACGCTGGCAAAGGTCGCGGCCTTCCGGAAGGACGGCGTCCGCTCACTGCATCCGACGCATTCCGTTGCGGTGTTCGGCAGCGGCGCCGCGGATTATGTAAAGGGTGAGGAACGCTGTGCTTCTCCGGCACCGGTCGGCTGCTGTCTGAGCAGACTGTATGAGGAACACGGAAAAGTGCTGCTGATCGGTGTCGGGCATGAGCGGAATACCTATCTGCACACCGTTGACGAGCGCCTGGGCATTCCCGACCGTTTGCGGGAGGACGGCTTTGTCATCACGATCCGCGATGACAGCGGAAACGAGATTCAGTCCCCGCCGTTCCATACGCATTTTACCGCGGCATCCGATACCTGTGTTTCGGAGTATTATCCGAATTATAAGGATGCCTTTGACTATACGGGCGCCGTTTCGTATGCACAGCTCGGCAATGCAGCCGTGACGGTCTGTGACGCCGTCAGAATGACCGACACAGTCAGAATGCTCTGGGAAAAGACCGATCACGATCTCTGCATCCGGCCGAAGCCCGTTCCGACTGAATACTATCTCGGCACGGAAAGGAGGACAATCAATGAACCATAACGGACTGCGCTTTTATCTGCGCATTTACCGCAAGATTCTCGCACAGGACTTAAAAAGCAAAATGAGCTACCGCGCCGACTTCATCATCTCGACGATCGGCATGATCTGCACGAACATTGCAGGCTTTGTCAGCTTCTGGATCCTGTTCCGGAACTTCCCGTCGATCAACGGCTGGAGCTATCACGAAATGCTGTTTCTGTACGGCTTTTCG
>JAFZBC010000294.1:0-1906 GCA_017561965.1 Oscillospiraceae bacterium | reverse complement strand
ATCGCAATGGGTCTGAGCGAAACCGACCTCGCGCCCGGCTGGTATAATATCTATATCACCGTCGGCAACTTTGAGTCGAGCAATTATGCCGCCGACGAGGCGGGCAGACGCTCCCGGGAGCTCATTAAGGAGCGCCTGAAATATTTCGCACAGAACCCGCAGTATGCCAACGATTTCTTCTATCTCAAGACCGTTTCGCAGTGGAATGAGCCTTCCTACCAGAGCATCTGGAATAATACGGTGCGCGGGCAGTATAAGGAAAAGAACGCGTTTGCACACTGGGTCTGCTACGAGGGTGAACAGACCGTCAAGCAGTACATGGACTATTTTGCACAGCTTGTGTTTGTGTGCTTCTTCCTCGGTGCGCTGTATCTGCTCCGGAAAAAGCAGTTCCTGTTCACCATGATCCCGGTCGTGTTCCTCGGCGGCTTCTTCTATCAGTTCATCTCCGAGGGCAAGGCGCAGTATATCATCCCGTATTTCATTGCGATGACCGGATTCGCCGCATTCGGCGCCGTCAGCTTCTATGACAGCGTCATGGCCAGAGTGAAACCGGACAGCCTGCTTGCACGGATCTGTCCCCGGCAGATCCCCGCTGCGGAAGCTGCTGCTGCGGAGGATGCAGTTGCGGATGATGCACCGGCAGCTGAGAACGCCGGGCAGGCAGAAGCGGAACATACAGCAAAGACGGATGAAGCGGCACCGGCCGAAACGGCGGCGTCCGGTCAGAAGACAGCATCCGGAAAACAGAAGTCAGAGCGCAAAAAAGGAGCAAAGAAATGAGTACACCGGAAATTCTGTATATGGTTGTTCCCTGCTATAACGAGGAGGAGGTTCTCCATGAAACCGCCAAGCGCCTGAAGGAGAAATATCAGTCGCTGATTGCGCGGGATCTGATCTCCGAAAAGAGCCGCGTCGTGTTCGTCAACGACGGCTCCAAGGACAAGACCTGGCAGATCATACAGGAGCTGCACGCTGCTGATCCCGCGTTTTTCTCCGGCGTCAACCTCGCACACAATGCCGGTCATCAGAATGCGGTGCTCGCGGGACTGATGTCTGTCAAGGAGCTCTGCGACATGGCCATCACGATGGACGCGGATTTGCAGGACGACATCAACACGATCGACGCGATGGTCGAGAAGTATTACGAGGGCAATCAGGTTGTCTACGGCGTGCGCAGCGCGAGAGATACCGATACCTTTTTCAAGAAATTCACCGCGGAGAGCTTTTATAAGTTTATGAAGGTCATGGGTGCGGACGTCGTATACAATCACGCGGATTTCCGCCTCATGAGCAAGCGCGTGCTCGCGGAGCTCGCGAATTTCAAGGAGGTCAATCTGTTCCTGCGCGGCATGGTGCCGCTGATCGGCTTCCAGAGCTGCAGCGTGTATTACGAGCGCGCGGAGCGGTTTGCCGGTGAGAGCAAGTATCCGCTGAAGAAGATGCTTGCATTTGCAATCAACGGCATCACCTCGTTCAGCACCAAGCCCTTGAAGCTCATCACGACGGTCGGCATTGTCATGTCAATTCTCAGCGTCATCGCGTTTATCTGGGCGTTTATTGTGAAGATTGCAGGGCATTCTGAGCTTGGCTGGTCGAGTACCATGTGCTCGATCTGGCTGATCGGCGGCTTGCAGCTGCTCGGTCTTGGCATCATCGGCGAATATGTCGGCAAGATCTATGCGGAGGTCAAGCAGCGTCCGCGCTATATCATTGCGGATTTCATCAACGATACGGATGCGGAAATCTGATCTCTCCGGAGAAAAATGTTTCGCCGGCGCTTGACCTGCGCCGGCGAATGTGCTATAATATATAGGTGACTTGCCCCGATAGCTCAGTAGGATAGAGCGGCTGCCTCCTAACCCATTCTGCGAAGAGCCGCCTTTTCTGAGCCAAATTTGAATAT
>JAFZBC010000293.1:0-2760 GCA_017561965.1 Oscillospiraceae bacterium | reverse complement strand
TGACCGGTTTTATACGGTAGAATCGGCACAGCATTCGACGGGGCTCGGGCTGGCGATTGCGAAAACCGTCATGGAGCAGATGGGCGGAAGCATTACTGCACATGTCGAGGAGAACCTGCTCTCCATTGTGCTCCGCCTCCCGGAGCTGAAAGAAGAATCTCCGGCGGGCACAGATCCCGCAGCAGAATCGCCCGATGCGCGCAGCATGCCGCCCCGTCAGGATTCGACAATCTGACCGCCGGCAGCAGAATATCATCATGCAGAAAAAACCGAAGACGGAGCATTCCGTCTTCGGTTTTGCTGTTATGGTTCAGTAAGCAGCTTGATCCGGTACGACTCACCGTTTTCAAGGATCACAATCCTGCCGTTGGATGTGGTAAAGCGCAGAAAGGCGGAATTCTGCATCGGATACAGATACCCGATCTTGCGGGCTTCTTCCGACTCAAATACGGTTACCTCATTCTGACCGTCCGGATCGCAGGAGCAGATCCTGTCCGGCCCGATGGTTTCCTTTACAACATAGTACAGCCTGCCGTCCGCGGAGGTGAGGTACAGTTTATCCGTATTCTCCTCCAGCACCTCCGCTTCGATGTCCTTTAATTGATATTTACGGTTCAGATTACAGGATTCCAGCGAATACCTGACCGCGGCGCCGGGCGCATCGCTTTCAGCCCCGTTCACACGGATAAAGATCAGTCTGCCGTCCTCTAAGCACCATCTGTCCGCCATATAGATGATTTTCGCTGCTTCCTGCTCGGTGTGCGTTTCCTTTGTGAACCGGATCTGCTTGATGTCATAGAGCATGATCTGTTGCGCAGGGACGCCTTTGACGATCTGCTCCGGCATCACATCCGACAGGCAGAGGATCCGGTTGTCCGGATCATACCGCACCTCATTCAGCGTGAGTGGCAGCATCGCAAAGCTCCCGTCCTTTGTATTGAGCAGGAATCCCGCATTGAAGTAATGCTGCTCCGCCTCGGAAAGGGTTATGCCGATCACCATGTAGTAGAGATCCTCATCTCCCAGCCGGAAAAAATTCATAAATCTCCACTCCAGCTTCGGAGAGAACAGGTCAACCGACTCGGCATCGGGATACTGCGTTTTGCATTGCTGTTCCAGCGCTCTCCAGAGCGCCGGGTATGCTTTCAGCGAGAAGAACGGCTGCGTTTCGCCGCTTGAATTGATCCGGTCCAGCTGCGTCGGATCCTCCGACTGATTGTCCGCCGCGAGGAACAGCGACTGTCCGTCGGACATCAGCCTGCATTCGTAGCGGTACCGCAAACAGTTGTCCGCACGCTGATGCTCGCAGCCCGGATCGTCACAGAGCTTCTTTTCCTCGTGAACGCCGTACTGATTGGTTTCTGATTTGCTGACCTTGTTGTTTGCGTTGGAATACCAGAAATCCTGATCCTCCAGCACCAGATTGTAATTGATGCTTTCCACGATCCGCAGCGGTCCGTGTCCGCCGAGGATATTGACCTCGGAATCGGACAGGGATTCCGGCAGCGGCTCTGCTGTGCTGTACCGTTCATCCTCTGCGCTGACAATGGACGAATCCGCCGCAGTGGTTGTGCTGATGCCGCTGTCAGTATTATTCTCCGGCAGCGCCGTGACCGGTTCACCGGAAATGTCGCTCTGCTGGACAAGATCCGCAGAGTTGCCGGGATTTGCCGCAGGATCCAGTGTTTCCTGCCGCATGCTCCATGCGAAGATCCCGACTGTCAGCGCGACCGCCGCTGCGATCGCAGTCAGCCCGATCAGGCCGCTTCTGTGCGGCTTCGGCTGTTCCGTCTGCCGGATGGCTGCCGCAGGCTTCTGCGCCGCCGTGCCGCGCTGCGGTTCTGCTGCGGAACAGACAGCCTCCGTCCGGACGGAACTCTCAAACATCGCGTCAATTTCATTCTGATCCGTCTGCACCGGAGAAAAGGCTTCCGTGCGGTACTGCTCCGGCAGACGGCCGATTGCGTCAAAAAGCTCCCGTTCGTTCACAGGAATCCCTCCTTTCTGAGATGTTCATTCAGTCGTTTGCGCAGCCGCATCAGCATGACCTTGACCTTGCTGACGCCGATCTGCCGCTGTTCTGCAATATCCGGCACAGGCAGCGCGTAATAATAGCGCAGCATAAAAACGGCGCGCTGCTCCGCCGTCAGTGCATCGAGAAACTGCCGGAGCGCCGTGTCCAGCAGCCGCGCATCGACGGCCTGCTCCACGTTCTCCGCAGATGCGGTACACTCTGCAAGCTCGTCCAGCACAGCCGGACGCTGACCGCCGCCGCGCCGCTGCGCTGTATACTGATCGAGCCGGTTTGTGGAAAGATTGCGTGTCATCACGGCTAAAAACGCCCCCAGATTCTGCGGCTTTTCCCGCGGGATTACGTCCCATGCACGCATCAGGACATCATTTGCGATTTCCTCTGCGTCCTCTTTGCTGCTGAGAATGCCGTATGCGATATGTCTGCACAGTCTGCCGTATTGCTTCTGTGTTTCTGAAACCGCGCGCTCGTCCCGCTGAATAAACAGCGCGAGCAGCTCCTGATCCGTCATTGACGTCACCGCCTTTCGAGTTGAATTGAGATCTCGTATATGAGTATGGAAAAAGCGTGCTCCGGTTACATGCTATCATACAAAAAATCCCGAAAAATGTCAAGTGAGCGAGCGCCCTATTTCAAATTCATCGGAGATATCGCTATATACGCCGTCTGCGGCCGCACGTTTCGCAACGCGAAACTGTGCAGTTTGCCTTCGGCAAACGTGGGCGACC
>JAFZBC010000292.1:0-1696 GCA_017561965.1 Oscillospiraceae bacterium | reverse complement strand
CCGATGGATTGATCATGGGGCAGCGCCCCCATTTCGGATCCGTCGGAGACACTTTTTCTACAAGCAGAGGCGGCAGTGCCGCCCGCCATATTAACACTCATGCAGTAAAACGAAAGGATTATTTCCACTTCGCCCATTGCACTTTTTAGTATTATATGCTATAATAAGAGTATTCGCAAAAGCCGCACATCAAACAAAGGAGAATCAACATGCAGTTAGATGCCAAAACACTGGATACCCTTGCATGGCTGTCCAGACTGGACATTCCCGAAGACGAAACAGAGGCGCTCTCCGGCAGCATTGCAGAGATGCTGACCTTTTTCCAGCAGCTTTCCGCACTCGATACCGAGGGCGTGGAGCCGACCGCGCATATCGCGCCGCTTGAAAACGTCCTGCGCGAGGACGAGCCGTTTGCGCCGCGCCTTGACCGTGACCTGCTGCTTTCCGGCACGCAGTCCGAGGACGGCCTGATTACGCTGCCGAAGGTCATCGGCTGAAAGGAGCGCAGGATATGAGATACAGTGAAATGGACGTTGCAGCGCTCTCAAAGCTGCTGCAAAACAAAGAGGTCACCGCAAAAGAGCTTGCCGCAGATGCGTTGCAGGCAATCGCGGAAACGGACGGCACCGTCGGGGCATATCTGACTGTGGCCGAGGAGGAAGCATATAAGCAGGCGGAAATCGCGGACAAAATGCTCGCAGAGGGCACCGCAGGCCCGCTGACCGGCATCCCCTTTGCCATGAAGGACAATATCTGCACCAAGGGTGTGCGCACGACCTGCGCCTCGAAAATGCTTGAACACTGGCTGCCGGTCTATGACGCATGCGTCACGGAGCAGCTCAAAAAGGCGGGCGCGGTCATGCTCGGCAAGACCAACATGGACGAATTCGCAATGGGCAGCTCCTCGGAGAACTCCGCATTGCAGCTGACGCGCAATCCTGCGGCGCCGGACTATGTGCCGGGCGGCTCGTCGGGCGGTTCCGCGGCGGCTGTTGCGGCAAATGAGTGCGCCTTTGCGATCGGCTCGGATACCGGCGGCTCGATCCGTCAGCCGGCGTCATTCTGCGGCGTGGTCAGTATGAAGCCGACCTACGGCACCGTTTCGCGTTACGGCCTTGTCGCGTATGCATCGAGCTTTGACCAGATCGGTCCGCTGACGAAAACGGTTGCGGATAACGCAAAGGTGCTGGAGGCGATCTCCTGCCATGACCGCCGCGATTCGACCTCGCTGCCGGAGTTTGATACGAATTATTCCGCGCTGATCGGCAAGGATCTTTCCGGTATGCGCATCGGTCTGCCGAAGGAGTATTTCGGCGAGGGCATCAATGCGGATGTGGCCGCGCTCGTGCGGAATGCCGCAAAGGCGCTTGAAGGCGCAGGCGCAAAGATCGAGGAATGCTCGCTCCCGGCGGTCAGCTATGCGCTGCCTGCATACTATGTGCTCTGCTGTGCGGAGGCGTCCTCGAACCTCGCCAGATTCGACGGCATCCGCTACGGCTACCGCGCGGAGGGCGTTGAGGATCTCGACCGCCTCTACCGCAAGACCCGTACCGAGGGCTTCGGCCGCGAGGTGCGTCGCAGAATCCTGCTCGGCAACTATGTGCTTTCCGCGGGCTATTACGATGCGTACTATAAGAAAGCGCAGCAGGCCAGAACGCTGCTGATCCGCGCATTCAAGGATCTGTTCGGGCAGTAT
>JAFZBC010000037.1:0-2198 GCA_017561965.1 Oscillospiraceae bacterium | reverse complement strand
TGGTCAACAAGGCGGAGCTGATTAAATCAATTGCCGAGCTTGCAAAGGAAAAGCGCGTGGACGGCATCCACGATATCCGGGATGAATCCGACAGACAGGGACTCCGCATCTGCATTGAGCTGAAAAAGGACGCAAATGCGAACCTTGTTCTCAATCAGCTGTTCCGCTATACACAGCTTCAGGATACCTACGGCGTCATCAATCTGGCGCTGGTCAACGGCATTCCGAAGGAGCTGACGCTGAAAGAGATCCTTCAGTATTATCTTGATCATCAGATCGACGTCGTGCAGCGTGCGTGCAGATTTGATCTGCGCAAGGCACGCGAGCGCGCCCATATTTTGCAGGGCTTTGTCGTGGCGCTGGACTTCATCGACGAGGTTGTCGATATTCTGCGCTCGTCCAAGACCATCCCGGAGGGCAAGCAGCGCCTGATCGAGCGCTTTGCAGAGGTCGATCTGCACACGCTGCTCGATGATCCCGCATACCGCGAGGCAATGGGCAGCGCGGTCGATCCGTCCGAAAAGGAATACGGCGTCATCGGTCTGTCCGATGCACAGGCAGACGCGATCGTGCAGATGCGCCTCGGTCAGCTGACCGGTCTGGAGCGCGACAAGATCCTCAATGAGGTACTGACGCTCTGCGCAAAAATCAACGATCTGCGCGATATTCTGGCACACAGAGAGCGCGTGCTCGGCATCATCCGCGAGGATCTGGAGGAGATCCGCGGCAAATTCGGCGACGAGCGCCGCACCCAGATCGAGAGCATCAGCGGGGAAATGGACATCGAGGATCTGATCCCGGTTGAGGACTGCGTCGTCACATACACGAACTTCGGTTATATCAAACGCGTGCCGCTGGCTGTGTATAAGTCGCAGCGCCGCGGCGGCAGAGGCGTCACCGGCATGAAGCAGCGCGAGGAGGACTTTGTTTCCGAGATGTTCGTCGGCTCCAGCCATGACCATGTGCTGTTCTTCACGAACAGGGGCATCATGTTCGATCTCAAATGCTATGAGGTTCCCATGGGCGGCAAGGATTCCAAGGGCACGAACATTGTCAATATGCTGCCGCTTGCCGAAAACGAAAAAATCGCGGCAATGATGAAGGTCAGCGAGTTCAATGACGAGAGCTATATCGTGATCGTCACAAAGAACGGCAAGATCAAGCGCACGCCGCTGCCTGCATACAAGAATGTCCGCAAAAACGGCCTGATCGCGATCAAGCTGGAGGCAGGCGACGAGATCGAAGGCGTCCGCATCACGAGCGGGCAGGATCAGCTCTTTGTCGCAACCAGGGACGGCATGGCGATCCGCGTCGATGAAAACTGCATCCGTCCGCAGGGAAGAAGCGCGCACGGCGTCCGCATCATGAAGCTGCGCGGCGATGATGAGATCGTTTCCATGGCGCGTGTCCGCGAGGGCGCAACGCTGCTGACCGTCACGGACAAGGGCTTCGGCAAGCGCTCGGATATTGAGAGCTATCCGCTCCGGAACCGCGGCGGCTTCGGCATCACGAATTACAAGCCGGACGACGAGCGCGGCAAGGTCTGCGGCATCAAGGTCGTGGACGAAACAGACGATATTATGATGATTTCCAGCGACGGCATCATCATCCGCATCCGCACGAGCGATATCCGCATCATGGGCAGAATCGCAAAGGGCGTCCGCGTGATGCGCGTATCCGAGGACGGCAGAGTGATGTCCTTCACGCGCACCGAGCATGAGGACGATGCGGAGATCACCGAGGTCGAGCAGCTTTCCGAGGAGGAGCTGAAGGCACAGGAGGCGGAGGCCGCCGCGGAGGAAACCGCAGAGGCCGCACAGCCCGAGGAGCCCGCAGAGCCGGACGATGACGCTGCCGAAGCGGAGGATGAGGCTGAGGAGTAAGCAGCCATGGAAAAGATGAAGCGCATCCTGAAAAAATGCCTGATTCTGCTGATATTTCCGGTGCATGTCATCATCACACTGCTCAGAGATTTTGGGCCCGGATACCTTGTGCTTCTGATCCTGCTGATGCTGTTTTCAGATTTTGTTCTTTCCGCTCTGCAAATGGAGCTGTTCACGTCCAGGCGGAACAGCATCCGTGTATTTGCTGCGGAGTATCTGCCGTATCTGCTGGAAAAATGCGCAGTGATTGCTGTGGAATGGCTGATCATGCATTTTGCAGTCGGAGAACAGGGCGACCTGTACAGCGAGGAATTC
>JAFZBC010000291.1:0-2788 GCA_017561965.1 Oscillospiraceae bacterium | reverse complement strand
CGTGACCGTTGTGCCGCTGATCCCGAGCAGCGGTCTGCCGGTCACATAGCCGTCACTGATCAGCGACTTGATGATTTCTGCCGCATCGTTGATCGGAATGGCGAATCCGAGGCCTTCCACACTGGCCTCACCGTAGGAGGAGCTCATTTTCAGGGAATTGATGCCGATGACCTGCCCGCAGGAATTCAGCAGCATACCGCCGGAATTCCCGGAATTGATCGCTGCATCCGTCTGGATCAGCTTCATGGTTTTATCCTCAAGCTCGACTTCGCGGTTCTTTGCGGATACGATGCCGCAGGTCGTTGTGCCGTAAAGCTCAAATCCGAGCGGATTACCGATCGCAACGACCAGCTCGCCGACCATCAGATCATCGCTGTTGCCGAATTCAGCGGGCGTCAGCCCTTCCGCGTCGATTTTCAGTACGGCGAGGTCTGTCTGAATGTCATAGCCGACAATTTCGGCTTCGTATTCAGTATCGTGATTCTCGCCCATGATAACCTTGACAGATTTTGCTTTGCCCATTTGATACTGGCTTTCGGTATCGTAGATCACATGGGCATTGGTAATGATGTAGCCGTCACTGCTCATCACGATGCCGCTGCCTGCTGCGTTGACTTCCTCTTCTGCGGGCTGCGCATTCTCGAACATTCCGCCGAATCCGAAGCTGCGGTAACCGGCAGCAGAGGTTTGTGCGGAATATGTAAAGGTCGCGCTGATGCCGACTGCGGACGGCATCGCCTTTTCGACGATCTCCGGAATGGTGAGCGCATCGGCGGCGGAGGCCATCTCTACCCAGCTCATATTGGTTGCCTGAACTGCGGGCGTGCTCTGATTCTGTTCTTCGGTTTCGGTGTTGCTTTCTGCTTCCGGAATGCTTTCGGATACGCTGGATTCAGCCGGTGCGGTTTTGTTATCACTGACCAGCTTATACATTCCGATCGACGTGCCGGATACGAGCAGCATTGCTGCCAGTGCTGCGGATACTTTCATAATAGAATGACCTTTGTGATTGGTGTTATTTTGATTCATCATAAGAAACCGTCCTTTCAGTTTGTGCCGCTTTGAATGTCGGCTGTGTTTGTTGCTTACAAGTATTATTATACGGAGTTGTTTGAAAACGGAATGAATGAAATATGGAATCAAGGTAAGAGAAATGAGGAAAATTCAGGTGAAATACGTGCAGAATGTGAAATCAATATGAAAACTGATGCAAGAGGCTTCAGGCTGGCACGGCTGAAACTATTATTATGGTTTGCCGTGGGAATACTGACAGCAGCGTACGGAACCTGAATGAAAACGCTTGCATTTTCCATGCTTTTATGCTATGATATAAAGGAATATGCGAAAAGGAGCAAAATCACAGATGTATGAACTGCTGAAAACCGAGCAGAACGCCCGCAGAGGCGTATTCCGCACCGTTCACGGCGACTTTCAGACGCCCTGCTTCATGAATGTGGCAACCGCAGGCGCGATCAAGGGCGCGCTCTCTGCACGTGACCTCGAAACCGTCAACTGTCAGGTGATGCTGTGCAATACCTATCATCTGCATGTGCGCCCCGGCGACGGCATTGTCCGCACGATGGGCGGCTTGCAGGGCTTTACCGGCTGGCGCGGCCCGACGCTGACCGATTCCGGCGGCTTTCAGGTGTTCTCGCTGGCGAAGCTCCGGAAAATCAAGGAGGAGGGCGTGACCTTCCAGTCCCATGTGGACGGCAGACGGATTTTCATGGGCCCCGAGGAGAGTATGCGCATTCAGTCGAATCTCGGCTCGACCATTGCCATGGCGTTTGACGAGTGTGTGGAGAACCCCGCGCCGTACCGCTATGCAGCACAGAGCTGTGACCGCACGACACGCTGGCTCAAGCGCTGCCGGGAGGAGATGGATCGCCTGAACCGCATGGAGGGGACGATCAACCCGCACCAGCTGCTGTTCGGCATCAATCAGGGCTGCACGTATGCGGATCTCCGCGAACGGCATATGGATGAGATCGCCGCGCTCGATCTGGACGGCTATGCGATCGGCGGGCTGGCCGTCGGGGAGCCGACGGAGATCATGTATGACATCATTGAGCATGTGGAGCCGCATATGCCGAAGCACAAAATCCGTTACCTCATGGGCGTCGGTACGCCGCAGAATATCGTTGAGGGCGTCGCGCGCGGCATTGACCTGTTTGACTGCGTGATGCCGTCCCGCAATGCGCGGCACGCGACCGTATTCACGATGCGCGGCATCATGCATCTGACGAACCAGTGCTTTGCGACCGATCCGCGGCCGATCGAGGAGGGCTGTCAGTGCCCGACCTGCAAAAACTTCTCCCGCGCGTATATCCGGCATCTGTTCAAGGCGGGGGAGCAGCTTGCGGGACGGCTTGCCGTGCAGCATAACCTCTGGTTCTATAACAATCTGATGACGCAGATCCGGGACAATCTGGATGCGGGGACCTTTGCGGATTTCCGCGCAGCGCATTCGGATCAGCTCGGAAAGCTGTATAACGGAGAGTGAAAAAGGTGTCGCTGACCCTTTGGAATCCCGAAATAAAAGTTTCGGTCAAGCCTTTTCAAAGGCTTGCGGGGTCGAGGGGCAGAGCCCCCGTCGCGCTCCGCAGGGCGCGAAATACCCCCTGCGATAGAGGGCGTCCCCTAAAACCGGAACTATATTGACAAACTGACCGGCTGTACCATAATAAGGTGCAGCCGGTCTTAGCTTAGTATAAAGAGATATCCGGGGCAGCGCCTGCATTATGCATCCGCAGGAGATACCCCCAACCGCCGGAGCAGGCTTTCACGG
>JAFZBC010000290.1:0-2519 GCA_017561965.1 Oscillospiraceae bacterium | reverse complement strand
TGGATTCGCATTCGTCGTCGTAAGAATACAGCGCCAGCACCGACCGCGCCATTTTGTTCATGATATTGTTGGAGGGTGCCTTGGCGATCATGTCAATGACAAAGCCGTCCGGCAGCTCGCGGTATTCTGAAATCAGCGCCCGGAATTCGGCCAGCTCCTCCACGGTCGGCAGCTTGCCGAACAGCAGAAGATATGCGGTTTCCTCGTAGCCGAAGCGGCGCTCCCGTTCGACGGCGTGAACCAGATCCGTGATCTGGTAGCCGCGGTAGATCAGCTCGCCGGGAATCGGCTCCATTTCGCCCTCGTTAAGCATATAGCCGTGGACGTTGCAGACCTTGGTGATGCCCGCGACGACGCCCGTACCGTCGGCTTTTCTCAGGCCGCGGTTGACCTGATATTTCTGATACAGCGCCGGGTCCAGTGCGGAGGTTTCCCGCAGCCCGACACACAGCTTTTTGATGTAATCCGTATTGCCCATGCGTGTGTTCCTTTCCTTCGGAAAATCTGTTTTTCCGGAAATCTGCATTCCTTTCTATTATACTGCTTTTCCGGCGTTCTGTCAAGCATTTTGCACGCGGGCAGCGCCCGCCGGCATTTCCCTCCGGAGGAATTTTACAGAGCGCTCCCGGTTTTTACCCGACACGCCGCTGACCGAGGCTTCTTTGGCGCTCCCGCCCCTCTAATGCGCGCAGCTTTGATTTTGCGGTGACACAGATCAGTAAGCGGGATATGAAGGGCGGCAAGGGGCAGGAAAGCGGGGACTGGGGGCGAAAATGCGTATAAGCACCGCAAAACAAATACGGGCGCAGACGTGCATGTTCCTTCTGAAAATTCTTTGATTCCAATTAAGAGTTTCTTAAAATCAGAGGATTATGATTGACAATCAACTGCCCGCGTATTATAATAGGAAATGCACAGCGTGCAAAGAATCCGCACGAGGCACAGTCATTCTAACAACGGAGGTACCACAATATGGCGGCGAAAGGCATCGTCAAAGGAATCATCACAGCAGCAGTGATCTGCGGACTCGCGGCAGGCGGCTGGGGGCTTTATCAGCACTTCGGCGGCAAAGCAGCAGGCTCAACCGAAAAGGTCTTCGTACAGAAGGTCGCAACGCTCAACACGGTGGACGGCGCAAACTTGTTTGCGCATAATTTTTCCGGCGTGATCGTATCACAGAAATCGGTCGATGTGAAGTATGATACCCAGAAAACCATCGGTGAGATTCTTGTGAAGGACGGCGACAGCGTCAAAAAGGGCGACAAGCTCCTGACCTATGATGTTGAGCAGATCCAGATCAACATTGACAGCGCGAAGCTCGAAATCGAGCGCATGCAGAACGAAATTGAAACCTACAAGAATGAAATTGAGCAGTTTGAGCGGGAAAGACAGACCGCGACCGGCGATGCAGCACTGACCTGCACGCAGAACATTCTGCAAAGAAAAAGCCAGATTGCCAAAACAGAGTATGACATCAAGGCGAAGAACATCGACCTGACCAAGCTGGAGGGCTCGCTGGACAATGCATTTGTCACGGCGCCGATCGACGGCACGGTCAAGGATCTGAAGGAGCCGGGCAGCTCGGATCAGGGCTCCGACATGATGTACGATTACGGCTACGGCTACGGCGGAGGCGGCAGCAGCAGCGGCGACGTGATCATGAAGATCACGGCGGCGGGCGATTACCGCGTCAAGGGCACCTTTAACGAGCAGAACAGCGCGCAGATCTATCCGGGTGCGGGCGTGTTCCTGCGCAGCCGCATTGACCCGGATGTGGTGATCCGCGGCACGGTTTCCGAGATCGACACCAATCCGCAGAGCGACAGCCAGAGCGGCATGTATTACGGCGGCATGAGCGATGAACAGAGCACGTCCTCCAAGTATTCGTTCTATGTGGAGCCGGAATCGCTGGAGGGCTTTATGCTCGGCCAGCACATCCTGATCGAAACCGATAACGGACAGATGGATTCTGACAAGAAGGAAGGCATCTGGCTGTACAGCAGCTTTGTCCAGTGGGACGGCGACCGCAACTTCGTCTGGGCGAAGAACGGCAGAGAACAGATCGAAAAGCGTTATGTCGAGGTCGGCCAGATCAACGATGAGAGCGGCGACTGCGAGATCCTTTCCGGCCTGACCATTGACGATTACATCGCATTCCCGGCGGATTACATCGAGGAGGGCATGAGCACCACCACGAACAAGTCCGACAAGAATATCCCTGAGAACGTGATGACCGGCGAGGATCCGAACGGCGGCATGGACTTCACGCAGGGCGGCGGGGAGATCCCCGAGGATATGGAACAGTATTTCAGATCTGATTCCGGTGACATCCCGGTTGACGCTGAAATGTTTGATCCTTCGCTGATGCCGGATATGGGCGACGCGTTCAAGATTGAAGGGGACGGCAATGCAGCCGGTGCAGAGGACGGCAATGTAGCCGATGCACCCGCTGAGGAAATGCCCGCAGAAGCACCGCAGCAGGAAGCTGAGTAACAGACTGACAGGAGAAGAAAATGGTT
>JAFZBC010000289.1:0-3226 GCA_017561965.1 Oscillospiraceae bacterium | reverse complement strand
GCCGCAAGCGGCTTATTCTCTCCCCTCCCTTAAGGTTTCCTCTCAGACTCTCTTTCCTTATTCTTCCCCTCTCTTAGTCGCGCTCCCTCTATTCTTATCCTCTCCCCTCTGTGTGCTCAGTATTGTTTTTGCGATGGCACGGAAAAGTCAGCGGGGTATTAAGGGGGTCAAGGGGTCAGGAAAGCGCGGGCTCTCCGCCCGGAGGAAATCGCCAGCACGTGCTACGCGCATTCCGGCTGAGGCGCTTCTGTCCGGAAACGCAGCCGCAGCGTGAGCAGATCGCCGTCCATCGAAGCCTCCGCTGCTGCCTGCTGCTTCTCCGCAAGCAGCCGCACGATATACAGCCCGAGCCCCGCATTTTTGCTTGTCCGCGACGGCTCTGCACGGTAGCTGCGGTCAAACAGCCGCGCCGGATCCGGTCTGTTTTCCGGTGCAACCGTATTCGCAAACACAACGCCGTCCTGCTCCAGCCGGATCTGAAAGCTGCCCTGCGCATACCTGAGCGCATTGTTCAGCAGATTCTCCAGCATCCGCCCGAGCATCTGCGGATCCGCCATGACCGTGACGGTATGCGGCGGGAGTACGACCTCCGGCTCCTGATTCTGCATCCGGATCACCGGCTCGTGATCGGCAATAAACTGCATCAGCAGCTTTGTCAGATCGACCTTTTGCAGCGGAACAGGCCTGCTGTCGCTTTCCAGCACGGACAGCTCAAAAAATGCATCCGCCATCTGCCGGAGCGCGTCCGCCTTTTCGGTACAGACCGCAAGATAATCCTGATTTTCGCCGGTGAGTTCCCCGCTGCCCGCGATCAGCTGCAAATTGCCCTTCACCACCGTCAGCGGCGTGCGAAGGTCATGCGCAATATCCGAGAGCGACTGCCGCAGGTTATTCTCCGCGCACTGCGCCGTATATTTCAGCCGCTGCTGATAATCCAGACTGCGGTTGATCTCCGCCGCGACTGTTTCGACCGAGCGGTCAAACAGCGTCACCGACAGCCGGTGATTATAGTCTGTATCCATGTTTTTGCGCAGTTCTTCTGCTATTTTATACAGCTGACGCTTCATCCGGAGCAGATACACAAGCAGCAGCAAACAGCAGACGCCGAGTGCGCCCGCAAGCCAGTACAGCCACATGCTATCCCTCCTTCAGCCGGTATCCGATGCCCCAGACCGTTTCAATGAAATCGCGTCCCGTCGCCTTTTTCAGCTTCGTGCGCAGATTGCTGACATGGACATTGACCGTATTGTCCTCATAGCAATATTCTTCATTCCAGACCGACTCATACAGATTCGCCTTGGAAAACACCTTCTTCGGGTATTCCAGAAACAGCCGCAGCAGCTGCAATTCCTTTGCCGTCAGCTGCACCGGCCTGCCCTCCCAGGTCACGCGGTTTTCCTGCGTATGCATTTGCAGACCGCCGCATTCCAGCAGCGCATCCGTCTGCTGTGTACCGGCCCGCCGGAGCACGACCTCGATCCGCACGAGCACCTCGTTCAGATCAAACGGTTTCAGGATGTAGTCATCCGCGCCGAGCCGCAGCACCTCCAGCCGCGTTTCCAGCATGGACTTTGCAGAGATCACAATGACCGGCGTGTCCGAATGCGCACGCAGCTCCGGGATCAGCACCTCGCCGCTTTTCTGCGGCAGCATCAGATCCATGAGCACCAGATCAAAGCGCTCCGTACTGAGCAGCGCGGACGCGCTGTTTCCGTCGAAGGCGGCGGCGGTGTCACAGCCGTTTTTTCGCAAAAAATCGGTGAGAATCCGGCTGATCGCAGGATCGTCCTCAATGATCGCTATTTTCGCGTTCACGGTGCCTCCCTCCTGCCCGCGTGATGCAGATAATCCTGCACGAGCGCCTCTGCTTCGGCATAGCTGTTCAGGGTTGCGGAGCGCGCCCGGAACGCCGCTGCGCCCGGGTAGCCCCGCAGATACCAGAGCGCGTGCTTGCGTGCCTCCCGCATCGCAAGCTGCTCTGATTTTTCGCTGCGTTCCAGGATCATGCGGATATGCAGAAGCATCTCCTGCAAGCGTGCCGGAATCTCCGGTGCAGTGAACGGCGTCCCTGCCAGCGCACATGCGATCTCCTCAAAGATCCACGGATTGCCGTAGGATGCGCGCCCGACCATCACCAGATCGCAGCCGGTTTCCGCGTACATGCGCACCGCGTCCGCGCCGCAGGTAATGTCGCCGTTGCCGATCACCGGCACCTGAACAGCCTGCTTCACTGCTGTGATCTGATCCCAGTCCGCACGGCCGCTGTAAAACTGCGTGCGCGTCCGGGCATGAACAGTGATCGCCGCGGCACCGGCAGCCTCCATGCGCTTGGCAAACTCAACCGCATTGATATGCTGCTCGTCCCAGCCGATCCGCATTTTGACGGTGACGGGACATGCGCCGTCCGCCGCCCTGACCGCTGCTTTCATCAGCGTTTCCGCAAGCTCCGGCGTTTTCATCAGGGCACTGCCCGCCCCCTGGTTGACGACCTTCGGCACGGGGCATCCCATATTCAGATCAATAAAATCCGGCTGAAACGGCAGAATCCGCCGCACAGCCTCCTCCATGAATTCCGGCTCGCTGCCGAACAGCTGGAGCCCCATCGGGCGCTCCTCCGGCGTGATGCGGCAAAGCTCCGCGCTGCCCTTGCTCCCGTAGCAGAGCCCCTTTGCAGAAACCAGCTCGCCCGTTGTCATGCAGGCGCCGTGCTTCCGGCAGAGCAGCCGGTATGACGTATCCGCGACGGACGCCATCGGCGCGAGTGCGGCTGTCTGCGGAACCTGCTGTCCCGCAATCGTGACTGTTTTCATGCTGATGCGTTCTCCCCCAGAATGCGGAGCGCATTCTGATATGTGATCTGCTCCAGTTCCTCCGCGGTCAGGCCGAGCGACCGCAGATAACGCAGCGTATCCGCAGGATCCTCCCACGGCGAATCCGAGCCGAACAGGATCTTGTCCGCGCCGTGATCCCGGATGATCCGCAGGCACTGCGCCGGCGCAAGGAATTTCCATATAAACGCCGTATCCATCAGGATCGGCGTCCCGACAAGATACCGCGCAACGTCGTCCCACATATCCCAGCCGCCGAGATGCGCTGCGATCAGGTGACTGCCGGACGTTTCCGTCAGAACATGCGCGATGCGCTCCGGCGTTGCGTAAAGCGGCGGCGGCAGGCCGATGTCCGAGCCTGCATGGAACATCACAAGCAGGCCGAGCTGCTCGCATTT
>JAFZBC010000288.1:0-3876 GCA_017561965.1 Oscillospiraceae bacterium | reverse complement strand
CGCCGTTCCGGCTGCCGGCTGCATGAGCACGGGGAACCGCAGATGCGACCGCACGCCGCCTGCACATCCGACCGTGAACACGCCCTCCTCCTCCGAGTCAATGTTAATGAGATGCACGCCGTCGAGCTGCTCCGGAGAGAGCCCGGTTGCGCCGTCCATGCCGGTTTCCTCGTCTGCGGTCAGGATCACGGTCAGCGGCGGATGCGGAATCGTATCCGATTCCAGCAGCGCAAATGCATATGCAACCGCAATGCCGTCGTCGCCGCCGAGCGTCGTGCCCTCAGCAGAGAGATACGCCCCGCCCCAGACCAGATTCAGTCCCTCGTGCAGCATATCCTTCTTGCATTCCGGAAGCTGCGCGCAGACCATGTCCAGATGTCCCTGCAAAATCACGCGCGGGTGATCTTCATATCCCGCGGTAGCCGCCTTGCGGATGATGACGTTCCCGGCTTCATCCGCCTGAACGGAAAGCCCGAGCTTCAATGCGGTCACCGTCGCCCATTCCCGGATCTGCTCCGTGTGGCCGGAGCCGTGCGGAATTGCGGCAATCTCTGCAAAATACCGGAAAACAGCCTGCGGCTGCGGATAAACATGCATCACATAATCCTCCTGCTGCTTCAGAAAACGGTAATTCGGGTGATAGGGCAGAATCAGGGAGGGGTCGCGTTCCGCCTCCGCAAAGATGCGGTCACGCAGTCCGCCGTCAAGCAGTCTGCTCCATGCCGGAGCTTCCGCACCCGGAGCGCCGGGACATCCGGCATACAGCGCAAGTGCAGCGCTGCCGTCCGGGCGTCGCATCAGGCGGAGCGGCCAGACGGAACATGCAAAGGGCTTTTCCTCCGGCGGCAGCGTACAGCCGCTTTCCGGATCCAGAAACGGACACGGCTGTGCGGCATGGGTTTCGTCATAGGGCAGTGTGACGCGGATGCGTCCTTCCGCCTGCCGGAACCGGTACTGCGGACGGTTCATCAGGCGTTCTGCGGAAACAGCCGGAAATGTCGGCAGTTCCCACGCGCTCTGTTCCTCAAAGATACAGCAATTCCGGCAGGCCGCACAGGTTTCCGGTGAGAGAATTGTTTTCAGCATTCAGAGCTCCTTTCCGCGCCGGAGCGCAGTGTACTTTTCATTCAGCAGGTCGGGGCGGTAGGACTGCTTGGAGGAGCGCATTCCGCGTTCTCCGAGATCCTCCTCCCGGTTCAGATAAGCGGCGCCTGCAAGGCATTTCGCCATTTCATTGACAACGACCGGCCATGCATGGGGATGCGCCGGAACGACCTTCTCAAAATGAATATCAAAAACGCCGGCGGAAATCTCCGAAACGACCGTCATGCCGATCGGGTTCGCGCCGTCGTAGAGCAGCAGCCCCGTCAGATGCAGCGCCTCCCAGTTTGCAGCAGCCTCCCGGATGCAGGAAAGCTCATAGCGCAGAGAAGGCTCGTCCGGATCACTGCGCGCGGCGAGCCACTGCTCTGCGATCCCGACGGCGATGTCGGCATTTTCCGCGATCAGCGGCTGAATATACGCCTCGGGACACCCGCGCCAGAACTGCGCAATGTGATTGCGCTTGCCGTGATAGCGGCTGCCGCGGAGCGCCGCAAGATTTTCCTGCAAATAGAGATATTCGGTATAATCCGGCATCGGTTCAAATGTAAACTGCGCCGGAAACAGCGCCTCCAGCTGTTCGCACTGCGCCTTTGTCAGCAGCGTCAGCCGGAGCGGAATGCCGCGTTCATCCGCGTCGGCAGCCAGCAGAGAAACTGCCTCGCGCAGATCGCCGTTCCCGAGCGGAAAGCCGTAACAGCCCGCACGGATCCCGGAATGATACCGCCGGAACAGCATCCCGCCGGACACACAAAGCTCCGTACCGTATTTCTCGCGCAGCAGATACAAATTTGCAAAGGCTGCGTCATTTTCCATTGCACGGACACTGTTTGCCGCCGCTGCGGCAGCTGCCCGATCCGCCGGAACAGGGCTGTGAAAGCATAGGGACATGCGGGAATCCGCCTTTCTGTTTTTGATACCCCATTATAGCACGGATGCAGTGCTTTGTCAAATTCGACACCTTCCCGGGAACAAATCCGCAGCCGTTTTGCGGTGCAGCCGCGGCGATGTTTTTGTTCGATCTCACAAATTATTCACGAAATCTATTGATATTTCATCTGAAACGTGCTATAATCAAAAGTGCAAAGAAAGATACCCGGATGAAGCTGAAATGCATTCTGGTTTTCAGAAAGGGCGGGATTTATGAGAGCCTTATTTTCGGTTTTATTTCTGATTCTGATTCTGGCACTGGTGGCCTGTACCATTCTGACACGGCGCTCTGACAAGCACGCACGGAATTCGGTTGCTTTTCTGGAGGCAGCACTGATTCCGCCGGTGCTGGGCAATCTGATGATTGTCGCATCGGGCAGCAGGTTTCCTGCGCTGATCGGACACTATTTTTATTATCTCGGCATGGATCTTGTGATGGGCGCGCTGGTGAATTTCACGAATGCATACTGCCGCCGGAAGGACGGGCACAGAGCGGATCCGTATATCGCATATCTGTTTCTGGTGCTGGATGCCGTGCAGATGGTACTGAATCCGGTCTTCGGACACGCGTTTCAGATCACCGCGGTGGACGTTGAGGGCTTTGCCTATTATAAGCTGGTCCCCCTGTGGGGACAGACAGTTCACCGCATTGTGGATTACGGCGTGTTCTTCTCCGTCATTCTGATGTTCATTCTGCTTTCGGTCAAAACGCCGCGCATCAACCGGGAACGGTACACCGTTATTCTGGCCACCATGACCGGCATCGGTCTGGTGCAGACCTACAATATCTTCTTCCGGGATGCGATCGACCGCTCCATGCTCGGATACGGTGTATTCGGCGTGATGATCTACTACTTTGCGATTCTGTACAGACCGCTCCGCGTGCTGGACCGCGTGCTGTCGGACATCGTTTCCAATCTGGAGGACGCATTTTATATCTTCGATCCGAACGGCAACTGCCTCTGGGCCAACGAGCAGGGCTGCAAGCTGGCGGAAATCAGGGGCGATCATTTTGAAGCGGCAGCCGAAAATCTGCGGAAGAAATTCGGGAATCCGGGTAATTCCGCGGCTGCGGCACAGATCAAGCGCACGGTGACCGCCGGTGAGCACACCTTTTATTATGAGCTGAACGAAAAAAAGGTGACGGATGCAAGAGGCCATCTGAGCGGCTCCTATCTGCGCATCCGGGATGTGACCGAGGGCGAGCGTCAGCTCAAAGCCCGTGAGGAACAGATCGGACAGATCAGTCAGGAGGCGTACAGGGATGCCCTGACCGGTGTCGGCTCCAAGGCGGCATATGCCAGAAAGGTCGCAGCACTGAACGAAAAGCTGGCAGAAGGCGGCCAGGAATTCGCCGTTGTCATGGTAGACATGAACAATCTGAAATACATCAACGATGATTTCGGCCACAAGGCCGGTGATATGTATATTTGCGGCTGCTGCCATATGATCTGCGAGGCGTTCAAGCATTCGCCGGTATTCCGCATCGGCGGCGACGAATTCGTTGCAATTTTACAGGGACAGGATTATGAAAACCGCGCTCAGATCACTGCGGAGCTGCGCGACAAACTGGCGGAATCCTTTGCGCAGACCGGCAAGGATCCGTGGCTCCGGTATTCTGCTGCCGTCGGCATGGCAGAGCACGCCGCCGATGACATGACATTCGAGCCGGTATTCAGGCGCGCGGATCATGCCATGTACGAAGAAAAGAAGCAGTTCAAAAGCGAGTTCGGCAGCTATCGCTGAAGAAAGCCGCAGCAGTCCGGCAGACAGAAAGAAAGGACGGAAGCACGATGAAATATCCGGCAGAGGAAATCAAAGCCGCGCTGGAACGGGGCGAGCTTT
>JAFZBC010000287.1:0-3462 GCA_017561965.1 Oscillospiraceae bacterium | reverse complement strand
TATGACGGCTTTCAGGCGATCCGCACGACGCTCATGATGGGATGTCTGCGCATGTTCGACTGCTACCGCGATGTGCCGCTGACCTTTAAAATGTTCGGCACGATGTTTACGAAATGGAATGTGCATGTGTTCTGGGACGGCAGCCTGATGCAGCTGAAGCTGACGGCAGCGGATTACGGCGTCCTGATCGCGGGCACGCTGATCCTGTTCACGGCGAGTATGCTCGGCCGGAAGGGGAGTGTCCGCAAGCGCATCTGGGCAAAGTCCCGCGTGCTGAGCTGCTGCCTGACCGTTCTGCTGCTGCTGACCGTGCTCATCTTCGGCGCGTACGGCATCGGCTATGATTCCAGTCAGTTCATTTACAATCAGTTCTGACGGCAGCGTTATCTGTAAACAGGAGAAGCAATGGCAAATAAGAAAGTGCTGTTTTCCGGCCTGGCGATGGTGCTGACGGCCGGAATCGTGCTGGCAGCCTATCAGCGGCTTGTGCAGCCGAAATATATGTCCGATGTGGTCGAGGGCAATCTCATCGCGGACTACTACAACAGCGGCATGGATCATGACGTGCTGTTCGTCGGGGACTGCGAATGCTATGAGAATTTCTCTCCGGTCACGCTCTGGGAGAATTACGGCATCTCATCCTGTATCCGCGGCTCTGCGCAGCAGCTGATCTGGCAGTCCTATTATCTGCTGGAGGATACGCTGCGGTACGAAAAGCCGAAGGTCGTCGTTTTCAACGTGCTTTCGATGAAATACGGCGAGCCGCAGAATGAGGCCTATAACCGCATGTCCATTGAGGGGATGCGGTGGTCATCCTCCAAGATCGGCAATATCAAAGCCTCCATGACGGAGGAGGAGAGCGCGCTCTCCTATGTGTTCCCGGTGCTGCGGTATCATTCCCGCTGGAGCGAGCTGACCGCAGACGATTTTAAGTATTACTTCGGTACAGAGCCGAATTTCTTTTCCGGCTATTATCTGCGCGCGGATGTCAAGCCCGCGGGCAAGACGCCGACGCCCACGCCGCTGACCGATTACGCGTTCAGCGACACCTGCTGGGACTATCTCGGGAAAATGATGCAGCTCTGTGCGGAAAACCATATTCAGCTGGTGCTGATCAAGGCGCCGTCGCTGTATCCGTTCTGGTATGACGAATGGGATCAGCAGATCTGCGAGTATGCGGAAAAGTATCATCTGCCGTATCTCAATTTTCTCAGCGAGGACAAGCTTGCAGCGACCGGCATCGACTTTGAAACAGATACCTATGACGGCGGTCTGCACCTGAATGTATACGGTGCGGAAAAGCTGGCAGACTGGTTCGGCGGATATCTGAAGGAGAAATACGGCCTTCAGGACCGCAGTCAGGAGCCCGTGCTCCGGGCGGAGTGGGATGACATCTGTGCGCGGTATCACGCGGAAACAGCGCGTCAGCTTGCCAATCTGGAGCAGTACGGCAATGTGAAGGGCGAAGCGTAACCCGAAGAAAGGAAGATCAGAAATGAACAGAAAAGCAATCATGGCAGCGGTTCTGGCTGCCGCAATGCTGACCGCAATGACCGGCTGCGGCGGGGATACCGCAGGAACACCGGCGGCATCGTCCGGTGCAGAAAGTGCGGCAGAATCCTCGGCTCCGGTCATGGAGGCTTCCGAGGCGGATCCGGTCGTGGACTCCGCTGCGGTTCCCGGCGATGAAGTAATCGCGGAAGACAGCGGTGCAGAGTCCGGCGAAGCTGTACAGATCACGTATGACTATGTGCTCAACGGCACGCCGATTGTTGTCGGCGAGGAGGCGGCTCCGGTGCTGGAAAAGCTCGGCGCAGAGGACAGCGTTTTTGAGGCACCGTCCTGCGCATTTACCGGCGTCAGCTACTACTATACCTACGGCGGCGTACAGGTCATCACGTATCCGGATGAACACGATCAGTCGCTCAACCGTCTTTATGAAGTCGATCTGATCGACGATACTGCCGCAACGAATGAGGGCATCAAGGTGGGGGATACCTATGATGACCTGATTGCAAAATACGGCAAGCCCGATCAGGAAACACCGGCCTATGCAAGCTATCAGACTGAGGGCAAGGCGGTGCGCTTCTTCCTGGACGGAGAAAATATCAAGCAGATCGTTTATACGATTGTGATGTAATAAATGCACGACGGCACCGTATTGGGGAGTACGGCTGCCGGGGGTTGACAGCAGGCGCAGTCTGTGTGAAAAGATAGTCGGACTGCGAATATAAAAGGCGATAACGGCGAAAGCCGCGCAATAATCACAAAACAGGGATTGGGGTATTTGTAAGATGGGATTGTTCAGGAAACCAAGTACAGAAAAAATGCGGTACCGTAACCGGATCAGCGTTGACCGCGGGGAATTCCGCGGCAAGGAGATCACGGAGCTGCAAATGCCGGATTCGGTGCTTGTCATTGGGGAGAGTGCCTTCCGGGAATGCAGAAAGCTGTCACGCGCGACGCTGTCCAACACGCTCTGCGAGATCGGCGCGTATGCGTTCCGTGACTGCGATATGCTGGAAAACGTCGTGATGCCAGGCGAAATGCGGTATCCGGACGGCTCCGGCGGCGTCATCGGGATCGGCTGCTTTGAGGGCTGCGGTCTGCTCCGGGAGATTACGATTCCGGAGGGCGTAACCGTCATCGGCGCGAATGCGTTTCATAACTGCGCTGCGCTGGAGGCTGTGACACTGCCGCGTTCGCTGCGTGCGATCCGGACAGGCGCGTTCTCCGGCTGCGCAAGACTGAAAACGCTGCGCGTGCAGTCCATGCCGGATCTGATTGCGCTGGATGCGTTTCTCAATACGCCGCAGCAGGAGAAGATTCTTGCGGCACGCAAGCGTGTGCTGACGATCACGCACACGAAATCCTTCGGTCTGCCGGAGATCTATCAGTTCTCGACTTCCGCGCATCTGATCGGTACAGAGCAGACTGAGAGCAATATGTCCGTCATGCTGGATGCGGTTGACGATACGCGGATCTGTTTCCGCATTACGCAGTATCAGCACGCAGGCGGACGGCATACGGTGCAGGTCAACTCGCCGACCCGGCTGTTCTACGAGGAGTATGACTGCACGGACAGAGTCGGACTGCAAAAAGAGGAAATTATTGCAATGTACCGCTGAAAAACAGGAGCTGCCCGAACCGGTCTGTTTGACCGGAAACGGACAGCTCCTGCTTGCTTTTTTGCGAAAAAATGTTTTGAGCAGAAACGCATTTTTTCTTCATTTCAGGGCTTGACAAATCAGCCGGAATGTGGTATAATATACAGGTACTCGTTTGGAGGCATAGCTCAGCTGGTTAGAGCGCACGGTTCACATCCGTGAGGTCGCGGGTTCGAGTCCCTCTGTCTCCATCCAACGAAGATGCGTAATCGGAAAGGTTACGAACGCCTTGACTTCCTAGGGCTTCCGGGAGGTCAGGGCTTTTTTCGTGCCTATTTTTCCGCGGGTTTATTAC
>JAFZBC010000286.1:0-3717 GCA_017561965.1 Oscillospiraceae bacterium | reverse complement strand
TGTATTAAAATTGTTGGGAGAGCTCCGCTGACCGTCCCCGAAGGGAATCGCCAGCGGGGGCTCCCCGCATGAAAGGAAATCACCATGGACAAATTCATTGCCGTCTGTGCCGTGCTCTGCATGCTGTTGCAGATCGTCCTGATTATTGTGCTGCTGCGCGGAAAAACAGACGATCCCCGCAAGACCGTGCAGGAGATGCTCCTGCGGATGCAGAAGGAAGAACAAAAGCTCCGCCGCGAACAGTCCGCGCATACAAACGAAACCATCCGCCTTTCCATGCAGACCGTCAGCGACAACCTTTCGCAGAATCAGGCGCAGACCCGCGACACCACCGCGGCGCAGCTCCGGCAGTTTGAAACGCGTATCCAGGGGCTGGAATCCGCAAACGCCCGTTCCATGAATCAGCTCCGCGAAACCGTTGCGCAGCAGATGGAGCAGCTCCGCGAGCAGAACGACCGCCGCCTGCGGGAGATCCAGAAAACCGTGGATGATACCCTCCAGGAGCACCTGGAGCAGAAAATGAACGAGAGCTTCAAACGCGTGACCGAGAGCCTCGAAGCCGTCTACAAAGGCCTCGGCGAGATGAAAACGCTTGCCAATGACGTCGGCGGACTGAAGCGCGTGCTCGCAAACGTCAAAACCCGCGGAACCTTCGGGGAGATCCGGCTCGGCAGCATTTTGCAGGAGATTCTCGCGCCGGAGCAATATGATACCAATGTGGAAACCGTACCGGGCAGCGGAAAGCGCGTCGAATTTGCAATCAGACTGCCTGCGGAGGACGGTACGCCGGTCTGGCTGCCGATCGACTCCAAGTTCCCGGCAGACTGCTGGCAGCAGCTGCTCGATGCACAGGAATCCGGTGATAAAAATGCAGTGGAAGCGGCGCAAATGCAGCTTTCTCAGCGTATCCGCAGCTTTGCGAAGGATATTCATGACAAGTATATCCGCGAGCCGGATACAACGGCCTTCGGCATTATGTTCCTGCCGTTTGAGGGGCTGTATTCGGAGGTCGTGAGCAGTGGCCTGACTGAGGTGCTCCAGCAGAAATATGCGGTCAATATTGCGGGGCCTTCGACCATGGCGGCGATGCTGAATGCGCTGTACATGGGCTTCCGGACGCTCGCGATCCAGAAGCAGAGCGATCAGGTCTGGCAGATCCTGAGCGGCGTCAAGGACGAATTCGGCCGCTTTGAGGAGGCGCTGAACGGGACGAAAAAGAAGCTCGACGCGGCAGGGCAGGAGCTCGACAAGCTGGTCGGCGTGCGGACGCGTGCGATCAACAGGCGGCTTGCGGAGGTGCAGCGCGCTCCCCTGACACTGGGCATTCAGGAAGAACCGGTGTCAGAGGAGGAACAGATATGACAGCGATTTCTTTTATGGCTGGGGAGCTGACGCTTGCGGCGGTTTGGATCCTTGTGCGGGCGGTAGTCTGCATCCGGAGACGGCGTGTTGAATGGAAACGCGAGGCGCTGCTTCTGCTGATGTATGTCAATCTTGCGGTGCTGCTGCGGATCGTGTTCTACCCCATGGAGAAGGTGAACGGGCATGTGCAGCCGCTTTGGTTTGAGCCGGATGCGGTGTTTCCGCTGCGGGTGAATCTCGTGCCGCTTGTGCATATTCTCGAATACGACAGCCTGCGCGATACGCTGCTGAATATCATCGGAAATGCGGCGATTTTCGTACCGAGCGGCATCATTCTGCCGATCCTGTACAAGCGTCTGAACAGCCTGCGGCGCGTGACTGCGGCGGGTGCGGGGATGTCCCTTGCCATTGAACTGATGCAGCTGCCGTTTGCCGTCCGCGCCTCGGATGTGGACGATCTGATCCTCAATACGCTCGGCTGCGGGGCTGGATATGGGATATATTGCTTTGCGCGGAAACTGATGCATCTGAAAAAGGATACATAAAAATAGCGGAGTGCTCCTTTCACGGGGCACTTTTTCGTATACGTCAGATATTCCGCGTCACAAAAAAACATCAGGCTCACCGTGCGGTGAGCCACAGCGGCCGATTCCATCCGGAGGTAATTGGCCGAGCGCACACAATAGACGATACTGCATGCCGCTGATCGCGGCTTCTCTCAGACTGCTTATCTCAGCGTGCGGAGCGCCCTTATCTGAACCCATCGGAGATACCTTATTTAAGAAAACATGAAAATCCGGCGGAATCTTGACATTTGCATACCGATGTGATACAATGAAAACAGCAGATAAATCTGCAAAAAAGGGGAGGAATAAACATGAAACTGAAACAAAAGCTGGCGGCAGCGCTCTGCGGCGGCATGATGCTGCTGACCGCGCTTCCGGCCATGCCGATGACCGTCAGTGCCGCCGAAATGGCACACGATCCCTCGCGGAACGTCCAGGAGGAGGGCGTCGGCAATCCGTTCAACTTCGGGGAGCGCATGGCGCCGGAGGGCACGTCCGTCACTGAGCTGCGCCAGCTCGCGCACAAAATGACCGTCCAGCAGTGCAAATACGCGCTGTATAAGGAGATCGACGAGCACTGGGATCTCATCAGCCTGCGTTTCGGCCAGACCGAGCGCGAAAAGGTCTATGCGCTGTTCCTCGGCGTCGCAACGCTGGAATCCACGCTCGGCGGCAACGGCGACGGCGCCGACATCGAAACCGCGTTCTCCGAGGGCTTCGGAAAAAGCTCCGCCCATGCCTACGGCTCGCTGCAAACGGCCGTCACCGCGTTCCGGGATCCCGGCACCAGCTTCATGCAGGAGGAGGACGTCCCCGAGCTCGAATGGTATGACCTGACGCAGGAGAACTTCTACGATGCGATCATCTCCAATCATATGGGCGTGCGCAAGATCATCCACTTTATCCGGCAGGCCAAGGTCGATTATAACCTGGAGGGCTGGCAGGTCGTGCGCGGTGCGCTCAAGGGACACAATACCGGCTGGGCAAATTATACCGGCGACAACGACGGATATTATGCGAATTATCCGGACGAGGGCGCGGCGCTCGGACAGTGGTATTACGAGGAAGGGCATCTTTACGACAATGTCTTTACGTGGACGAAGGGCGAGGTCGCGGCCAAGCAGCGCGCTGGCAAGCCGTGGGAGGACTGGTGGTATGACAAGGAGCCGAGCCTTGACCCGGTGAGCAGTCAGCCGCAGACCACACCGGCACCGGTCACGACGACGACCGTCAATACCACCACAACAACGGAAACCACGCCGGTCATTGATCCGGGGACGCTCATGGGCGACATTAATCTGGACGGTTGGGCAGACATCGCAGATGCGGTGCTGCTGACAAAGTATCTGTGCGGCTCTGAGCAGCTGACCGAAAAGCAGGCAAAGGCCGCAGATATGGACTTTAACCGTAAGGTTGACGTGAAGGATCTGAGCTGGCTGAAACGGATGCTGATGCGCTGAATTTGAGACAGGGGATTTTCACATGGATTTTGTGCAAACTGCCGAAATCCAAGAAAATGCGAAAATCCCCTTGACTTTTCCCTGCTGTTTTGCTATAATAGGTGAGTAGTGAATGCGAGTGTGCTGGAATTGGCAGACAGGCACGTTTGAGGGGCGTGTGTTTCGGCGTACGGGTTCAAGTCCCGTCACTCGCACCACTTTTTTTCTGCCCTATGCGGCAGACGATGACAGTTTTACCATGTGGAAAGATGGCTGAGCTGGTCTAAGGCGCACGACTGGAAATCGTGTGTGCGTTAATAGCGCACCGAGGGTTCGAATCCCTCTCTTTC
>JAFZBC010000285.1:0-1823 GCA_017561965.1 Oscillospiraceae bacterium | reverse complement strand
TCTTCGCATTTGAAGCGGAGGACGTCATCACCGCAAGCTCTGTGAAGGATCCGACACTCCCCGCAATCGGCGAGGAGGAATAATACGAAAACAGGCAGCTCAAAAACGGGCTGCCTGTTCTTTGTTCTGTCTGCGCCTGCTGAGAGCAGTATCTTTTATTTCGCAGTTGACCAGCCGGAGAACTTTAGATCAATGCAGGCGGGCGCTGCCCGCGCGCGGTTGACAAAATCAGTCAAATGTGCTATAATATTATAAACGCTCTACGGGCGTATTGTTAAAAGGAGGAATTATCATGGCTATTGATTTTTTTGACAGACTGACAGCATCGGTGTCCAAGACGGCAAAGCAGGTTTCGGACAATGCCAAATCCCTTGCTGACAAAAACCGCGTCCGCAGGGACATTGCCGCAATGGAGAACGAACTGCGCAACCGTTTCCGTGATATCGGTGAAAAGTATTTCACCGAAACGCAGGACAGCCCGGCACCGGAGTATGCCGAGATGTTCTCCGCAATCACCGAGCTCCAGGCCAATCTGGCAGCAAAGCAGCATGAGCTGGAGGCACTCGACGGAACCGTTGCCTGCTCCGAATGCGGCCGCCCGATCCTGTTGGGCTCCAAGTTCTGCCCGAGCTGCGGCGCACCGGCTCCCGCTCCTGTTACGCCTCCGCCTGCCGCTCCTGTTCAGCCGATCTGCCCGTTCTGCGGTCAGCCGGTCGTCCCGGATGCAGCCTTCTGCGCCGGATGCGGCAACCGCCTGCCCGAGCAGCCTGCAAATCCTGCTCCCGTGAATCCGGCACCGGTTTCCAACATCTGCCCGAACTGCGGCGAGGTGCTTGCACCGGATGCACTGTTCTGCGCTGTCTGCGGCACAAAGGCGCCCGGCGTAGACTGATCTATGTCAAATCGTGATACAGCCGCCCTTCTGGTCTGTGCAGGCAGCGCGACCAGAATGGGCGGTATCCATAAGATCCTGCACCCGCTCGGGAATACGACTGTCCTTGCAGAGGTGCTGCGCCGCTTTTCTTTGTGTGACGATATTGCGGAGATCGTCGTGATCTGCCGTGCGCAGGATATTGCGGAATTCCGTTCTGCGATTGCGGACATGCAGTTCCCGGCAGAAATCTGCGTAACGGTCACTGCGGGCGGGGATACCCGTCAGCAGAGCGTCCGGAACGGGTTCCTCTCCATAAATACTGATGCGGAATATGCTGCGATTCATGACGGCGCGCGCCCGCTCGTGCAGCCGGAGGATATTGCGCGCGTCATTGCGGATGCCCGCAGAAGCGGCGCGGCCGCACTCGGCGTTCCGGTCAAGGATACGGTCAAGGTTGTACGTCGCGGCATCATTGCGGAAACGCCCGACCGCTCCCTGCTGTATCTGACGCAGACACCGCAGGTGTTCCGCCGCAGCATCTATGCCGATGCCATGGCGCTTGCCGCGGAGCAGGGGCGGGATTATACCGATGACTGCCAGCTGGTTGAGGCGCTCGGCCTTCGGGTGACCATGACGCAGGGCGATTATTCCAATATCAAGCTGACGACGCCGGAGGATTTCGCGGTTGCGGAGGCTCTTCTGTGCGCGCAGCAAAAGGAGGCATTCTGATGGCTGATTTCCGGATCGGACACGGCTATGACGTACACCGTCTGACAGAGGGCAGAAAGCTCATCATCGGCGGCGTGGAGATTCCGCACCGTCTTGGACTGCTCGGGCATTCGGATGCGGACGTGCTGACCCATGCGGTCATGGATGCGATGCTCGGCGCACTGGCGCTCGGGGACATCGGCAAGCATTTTCCGGATACGGATCCGGCCTATGCAGGTGC
>JAFZBC010000284.1:0-4265 GCA_017561965.1 Oscillospiraceae bacterium | reverse complement strand
CCGCCGATCGGCAGTGCAACCGCTGCCAGCATGACAGCGCCGAATGCACAGATATTCGTGAGCATCGCACGGCGCAGTGTTTTTCCGTCCTTCTTCTTGGTGATTGCCGCATAAACCGGCAGGAACAGCATTGCCACGATCAGCAGCGGCAGCAGGATGATCTCCAGAATTTCATAAACAGACATGGTTTTTACCTCCTAAATAATTCAAGCATGTGCAGTCTGCTCGGACTGCCTGGTTTCGGAATAATCGTCGAACGTCACCGTGACCGGTGTAAAGGGCTTGCCGTCGCCGTCGTAGCAGCGGGAGAAGATCTCGTAGAATTCCAGACGCAGCACCTGAATGCCGACGATCAGACCCTCCAGGCACATGACAAACAGGTTGCCGATGATGACTGTGATGACGGATTTGTGATCCTTGCCGATATTTTCGGCCAGTGTCATGACCACACCCATCAATCCGGCATGAGAGAACACGAAGCCGCCGACACGGACAAACGAGATCGTATTGGAAGTATAGCCGATCAGGAATTCGATGCATTCGCACAGGTTACATGCGATGAACTCTCCGATCGGGGGCATTTCATAATGCTTGCGTGCCATCCAGTGGCCGAGCGGCTCACGGAAGAACATCAGCAGCAGCGTGCCGCCGAGAACTGCAAATGCAGCGCCCTGCGGAATGATCTGCTTTCCGGTCACAAGACCGACGATCAGCAGCAGGGCGGCAGAGAAGAATGCCAGACCTGCAATGCCGTTGTTGCCGAATACCGCTTCGTCATATTCGCGGTGCTTCAGCCGCATGACGATGTTGATGAAAATGGAGATGAGGATGATTGCCGCACCGATTCCGATCGCACCGAAGATAAAGACATTCGTGTTTTCCATCGCCTTCAGCGGCAGGAACGGAATGCCGGTTTTTTCCCACAGCGGATCGAGCGCCTCCTCAAAGCCGAACACCGAGCCGTACAGCGTACCGAACACCGCACTGGAAACGCCGATGCGCGTCATGATGCCGCCGAGCGAGAAATTCTTTTTCTTGTCGAGGAACCATCCGATCAGTGCAAGCACAAGGCCCTGTCCGAGATCGCCGAACATGATGCCGAACAGCAGCGTGTAGGTGATCGCCACAAAGGACGTCGGGTTGTAGCCGTTGTAATTCGGCAGGCCGTACATCTCCACGAACATGGAGAACGGTTTGGAGAACCAGCCGTTTTTCAGCCGGACAGGCGGCTGCACTCTGGAATCCGCCCACGGTGCCTCATAGGTCACGCTGATTTCCGGCACCTTGTCGATGAACTTTTTGAAGTTCTCCTTTTCCGACACCGGAACATATCCCATCAGGCTGAATTTATCCTGTGTCCGGATGCACTGCGAACGCAGCTTCCAGATCTCGCTCTCATACTTGGCAAAGCGGTACATCCGGCCGAGCTGCTCCGCTTCGGCTTCGATGATGCCGTCCTCTGCCTTTTCCAGCCGTTCCAGATCCGCTTTCCGTTCGGTCAGCCGGATCTGTATGTCCCTGAGCGCCTGCTCCGGCGTACCGGTCAGATCCGGCGGGAGCTCATAGCGTTCAAAGAGCAGTCCCTTCATGATCGCATCGGCGGACATGATCCGCTCCTGCGCGGCGAAGTAAAAGCCCCACACATATTCATGCGCGGTGTGATACGCCTGGAAAATGAAGCCTGCATCGGTATAAAAATCCAGCTTCTGCAAATTCTCCTCCGGCATTCTGCCGAAGCGGTAGAGAATGTGTTTGCATTTGGTCAGCTCTCCGAGATCCAGCTCTGAGGGCTGAAGATGTTTCAGGTGGATCGCCGCGCTCTCATAATCCGCAATCTGTCTGCGTGCGCTCTCCAGATCATCGCGGACGGTTTTCAGCCGGTCTGAGATCCGCTTTGCTTCATCAAGGATCTGCTCCGGCGTAAACTCCTCCGGCAGCGGCTCTGCATCGGGATCCAGCTTAATCTTCCGCAGATCCAGCTCCAGCAGCGCACGCAGCGGATCGGCATAGGGATTGATCAGCCCGGTTCCGCCGCCGGAATCCTCCGTGCTGCCGAGCAGCTTGGCGGCATTCTCAATATGGAACACCTTGCTGCGCAAACAGGCTGTAATCGCTGCATTGAGCTGCGGGAGATCGCCGGCGATGCTGACCAGCTCCAGCTTTTCAATGGACAAAATAACACCTCCCGGACGGTCAGTCCTCCATAATCAGGAGCGACTGTATATACGGTACGGATTTTTCGTACCGGATACCTTCAATGATGGTTATGAGGTTGCGCACCTCAATCTGAAAGAGCACATGCACCGCGTACAGACTGACGGCTGCATGGCCGGAAAAATGAAGCGCCTTGCGCGCGCTCTTCCAGCGCAGGCACTGGAATGCATGCTCCAGCCGGACGGATTCCGGCGTATCCGAATGAGAGAGCTCATCGAGCATCCGCCCGTAGCGCGTGGTATGCAGCACCTCAATGAACGTGTTAAGGTCAGGCGCCGAATAGAGCTGCTCACAGGTTTTCTTCGGCAGACGCCCCTGAATCGGGAGCATCATCTCTCTGAGGACTTCCTCATCCGCCGAAAAGACGCGCTTTAAGCGATAGGCGTTGATCAGGTTGATCAGGTCGATCTGCTCCCCGATCAGTTCCTTGAGCGCGTTCAGATCGTCGCCCTTGACGGTTTCCTCCGCCTCTTTCAGAATGCGTTCCAGACAGCAGGCGCGCAGGCCGATCTCACAGGCGGAATAATCCCGGACGATATCCCCCTTGCTGCAAAACTTTTTCAGCACCGCAGCATAGGGCGTCTGGGCAACCGCCGCAATGATCTCGTCGGTTGTTTCCGCACGCGCGAGCTTTTCCTGCGAAAAGCTGAGATACGGGTCAAGCCACGCATCCATGGCGGAGATATAGGCCTCCGGTCCGCTCGGAATCAGCTGGATCTTTTTGATCAGCTCGCGGATCTCGTAATCGTAGATGAAAAAGCGGAAGAACGGCGTATGCTGCAAGTGCTCCAGACTGCAAAAGCGCAGACACTGCGTAAACAGATTGCGGCTGAGCAGCATTTCCAGGTATCCGCGGTGTGTATAGGACGGCTCCAGGCCCTGAAGCAGTTCGCCGTAGCCCTCGGTTTCCTTCAGGAACGCGACAATCTCCGCGACGGAATGCATGTTCATCAGGTCGCGGTAATCGGCGGCTTGCAGGCGCTGGCCGTAGGCTGCGCGGATTGCAGCGACGGTCGCCTGATAATTCTTTGCCATCGGCTTTATGCCTCCGCTGCACGCAGGGTTTCTTCAAACAGCGTATTCAGCAGCGTGTCGTGCTGCGTTTCAAACTGCCGCTCCATCGCCTCGGAACGGCTCTCAAAGCCGGCGCGCAGCTCCGCGATCTTGCGGTCGCATTCGGTGCGTGCCTGCTCCTCCAGCTCCGTGACGGTATCGCGGGTCTGGTGCTTCTGTGCCTGTGCAATGGCATCCGCCTGCGCTCTGGCATTTTCAAGAATCTGCGCACATGTATTCCGGGAGGCCGTAAGGCGCTCCTCTGTCTGTGCATCCAGCTCCAGAATTTTCCGGATCGTCTGATCCATTGACGCCGCCCCTTTCTGTATCAGTATGATTTTTGTGCAATCTGACAGGACAAATCCGCATAAATATACGGATGCATGTCGGAATGCGGCATTCCCGCGGTGCGGATCCGGCCTTATGGGACAAATCTTTCGGAAAACTGCACAAACGCGAGCTTCAAAAATACAGGTTCATTATACTCCAATTTGTATGAAATGTCAAGAGAAACGCCGCTTTTTTATAAGCGAAAAAAACCGCCCGTACAGGCGATTTTTTGGGCATACGGCACACCGCGGAAGCAGGGCGTGCATACAGGCGCAGAAAACGGCGAACGGAGAATCTTGCTGTAAGGTTTTGCGGACTTCCGACACAAATATCCATGCGCGGATGTTTCTGTCAGCACTTCGGAATAAGGGATCGCTGTGCGATGATTGATAATGGAACTCTCGCCCGCTTCGCTATGAATTTGCACCGCAAACTCACCAAACCCGCCAAAGGGTCACTGACCCTTTCGGATCCCGTGATAAAAAAGTATCGAAAATACATCACTTTCATCAAAATGGGATTCTTAAGGGACATTTGTCCCTTAAGCAGGGGCATGGGGGCAGCGCCCCATTATCACTCCATCGGAGATACCGCTTTATGACAAGCGAAAGGGGACGCCCTCTATCGCAGGGCGTCCCCTCTTGCCGCTTTGCGGCAATTCACCCCTT
>JAFZBC010000003.1:0-2726 GCA_017561965.1 Oscillospiraceae bacterium | reverse complement strand
TCATCGCATCCGGCGGCTCGATGCTCGACCTGGCACAGAACCTCAAATCCCGCGGCGCGGCCTGCATGATCGCGTATGCGACCTACGGTCTGTTCACGCACGGTCTGGAGCAGTTCGACAAGGCCTATGCGGACGGCGTGCTCGATGCCGTGTTCGGCACGAACCTGACCTACCGGATGCCGGAACTGCTGAAGCGCGAATGGTTCCACGAGGTCGATGTTTCCAAGTACGCAGCCTATTTCATCGCGGCGATCAACCACGATGTTTCCATCACCACGGTCATCAATCCGCATGACAAGATTCAGGCGCTTCTCGAAAAACAGCGCGCTGCAAAATAATTAACAAGCATCCGGTATTGCACTGGCGCAGTACCGGATGTATATTTTATTTGAAATATTACATTAAATCTTTATTCAGGATTATATTGCGGCGATGACGGAAATGCTTGAAAAAGATAAAGCGAATATAAAATAAGTTAATACTGTTTCAGTTTTGTTTAAGGTTGTTGTGGCATGATATAAGCAAGGGAGTGATATGCTCCGGACGCTTAGAAGAGAATGCGAAAGATTATTCAGAGGGGGTATCAGTGATGATACGAAAGAAAATTTGCCGGGCGGCAGCGGCAGGAATCAGCATGTCGCTTGCAGCAGGCGCACTGTCAGCACTTCCGTCCATGTCCGTGCTTGCGGCAGGCAGTATCGTGATCAATGAGGTCTGCACCAAGAATACGACGGTGGCGGCTTCGGACGGTCAGTTTTACGACTACGTGGAGCTCTACAACACCAGCGGCTCTGCGGTCAATGTCGGCGGCTTCGGCATCTCCGACGACGAGGCGGATCTGATGCGCTACACGATCCCGGCGGGCACGACCATTGCAGCGAACGGCTATCTGGTCGTTTACTGCGGCGTCGATGCAGGCGGCAGCGTCAAGGGCGCGGAGTTCGGCCTCTCCAAGAGCGGCGAAACCATTCTGCTCTCCGGCTCCAACGGCAGCCTGCTGGAATCCCAGGAGGTTCCTGCACTGGCAGACGACACCGCATACGGCAGAGTGCCGGACGGCACTGAAAACTATGCGATCCTGAACAAGCTCACACCGGGCAGCAGCAATTCTGCCGGTGCGGTCACGCAGGTCATTGTTCCGGAGCCGACCTTCTCGCAGGACAGCGGCTTCTATTCCAGCGGCTTCAATCTCTCGCTCTCAGGTCAGTCCGGCAGCACCATTTACTACACGCTGGACGGCAGCGATCCGACGACTTCGTCCACACGCTATTCCGGTGCGATCCAGGTCTATGACAAGACCTCTGAGGCAAATGTCTATTCCGCGATCACGGATATTGCAGACGGCTACACGGCTCCGAAGGATCCGGTTGACAAGGCGATGATCGTCCGTGCAATCGCAGTGGACGGACAGGGCAATGTGTCCAGTATCGCAACAAAGACCTATTTCATCGGCTATACCCAGAACGATTACGCGATGAATATGCGCGTCATCTCTCTGGTTTCCGATCCGGACAATCTCTTTGACGATGAAAAGGGCATTTACGTCAAGGGCAAGATCTACCGCGAATCCGGCGGCGGCGGCGGAATGGTGATGTTCGGCGGCGGAAATCATCCGGCGAACTATACGCAGGAAGGCCGTGAGTGGGAGCGTCCCGCACATATCACCGTCTTTGAAAAGGGTAAGGCAACCTATGAAGCAGGCGTCGGCATTCGGATGCACGGTGCATGGACGCGTGCTGCGGCACAGAAGAGCTTCAACCTCTACGCCCGCGCCGATTACGGCACCACCAAGCTGGAGTATGATTTCTTCAACGGCAAGCTGCTGAACGTCAACGGCAAGGTCATTGATTCGTTCGACAAGATCACGCTCCGCAACGGCGGCAACGACGACAAGACCAAGATCCGTGACCGTCTGAATCAGGAGATGGTCGCTGACCGTGCATACGCAACGCAGGCACAGACCGAGTGCGTCGTGTTCCTCGACGGCGAGTTCTGGGGCACCTACAACATCGTCGAGAAGCTCGGCAAGGAGTTCCTTGCGGATCACTACAAGGTCAAGCAGGGCAGTGTCTGCATGATCAAGACCGATGAGCTCTCTGACGGATCCGATCAGGGCTGGGCGGATTACGAATCGCTCAAGAGCCTTGCAAATTCTGCAAATTACAGTGATGTCAGCGTATACGATCAGTTTGAAAGACTGGTCGATCTTGAGAGCCTTGCGGATTACTTCGCAACGGAAATCATCGTCGGCAACAGCGACTTCGGCAACAATAACTACGCACTGTGGAAAACAGAGGTCGTGGATCCGAACAAGCCCTATGCGGACGGCAGATGGCGCTTTATCCTGTTCGATACCGAGTACGGTCAGGGACTTTACGGCCAGAGCAATGCCAACACCAATGTGATCAACTCCCTGAAAATGAAGAATACCTGGCTGACCAAATTGTTCTTCGGTCTGCTGGACAACAATGAGGAGTTCCGCACGATGTTCGTGAACTGCTACAATGAGCAGTGCAGCACCAACTATCTGGCCTCGAAGGTGACGGGCAGACTGAATCAGCTGGAATCCGCATATAATGCCTCCATGGTCGCAACGCTGGAGCGCTTCTCCATGCAGCCGGATACCGGCGGCTGGGGCATGGGCGATTTCCCCGGCATGGGTGACTGGCCCGGCATGGGCGAGATCGGCGCAGGCGGTGAGTGGCCCGGCATGGGCGAGATCGGCG
>JAFZBC010000036.1:0-5848 GCA_017561965.1 Oscillospiraceae bacterium | reverse complement strand
GCTGGCGAACAGCGGCGCTACCCCGCTGATCAGCCCGAATTCCTCTATCAAATTCTACCTCTACCAGAATGTTGACGATATGACCGGTGAGCCGGACGGCTCTTACCGCATTCAGCGTGTCGGCAGTAAATGGTGCCTGAAAGTACAGGACGACAGCCTTGCAAGCTGCGCGCCGATGACAATGGACGTGTTCCGCAACATCGGCAGTGATCAGTGGATCTTCACAAAGGTCGGATAAACGATCATGCGGACAGGCTGAAACCCGAATAAAAACGATGCCCTTCCCAGTTCGTGCCGGGAGGGGCATTTTGTCTGCGTACTTTTTGTACATACCGCCGGATCCGGCTGCGGATTTCCGTGCGTGTTCCCGCTGATTGTCACAAAAACGGAAAATATTCTCGGCAAAATGTAAAATATACTTGACATTCTGCAAGCTATGATGTATAATGCAGGCAGAGAGGGGGGATTGCTCTTGAAGAACAAGAAGATGAAGATTGCCCGCATGGAAAAGGACATGAATCAGGAGGCGCTGGCAAAGGCCGTCGGCGTGACGCGGCAGACAATCGGCATGATCGAATCCGGAAACTATAACCCGACGCTGAACCTCTGCATTGCGATCTGTGACGCACTCGGCAAGACACTGAATGACCTGTTCTGGCTTCCGCCGGAGGAAAGGGGTGACAGCAATGACAACACTTGAGAAACGGTTTGCGCGGCGGCTCGACCGGCTGTCCGGCACGTATCCGAATGACGAACGCACCTCGCGCATCAACGAAAAGGGATTTGCACTCTGCGGCCTGTTTTATATGCTTGCGCTGGCTGTACGGATCCTGGTTGTGCTGATCTTCGGGGAACCCTACGCGTACAGTTATTCCGATTCCTGGAATACCTGGTGGGATCATGCACTGCTCGCTATCATGGTGCTCATCATGCTGGGCATCACCGTGAAGCAGCGCCGAAAGGAAGGAACGGTACAGAAAAAGCAGCGCATCAGGCTGCGGCCGGCGGAGCTCCCCCGTGCTGCTGCTGCGCTGCTCTCCGGCAAAAGCCCGGAGGATGAGCGTACCGTGCGGGCATTTGAGCGCGGCTTTGCGGTCTGTGCGCTGCTCGGTTTCCTGTATTTCAGCATCAGCTTTTTGCTCTGCGTGAAATGCAAGTATTATACTTCCAATTTTCTGCTGATGTGTGCAGCGCCGCTGCCGGTCGGCTTTGTCAAACGCAGTGAGCGGATCATGACGCCGCCGCGTGCCGCACATATCCGGCTGAACACCGGCCATGTTCTGCTGCGTCTGCCGGTCTATCTGCTGGTCGTTCTGCCATTTCTCTTTGCTTTGAATTTCTTTCCGGGTGCATACGACGCAGTCGGCAGATTTTCCGGGGAAAAACCGTACAGCGAGCATCTGCTCATCATGTTCTTTCAGGTTGTCGGAGATGCGTTCAGGGACTGGATCGCGCACCCGTGGCTCATCTCCCGTACCGGCATTCTGTATTGTGTCCTGTTTTATCTGCTCATTACCCTGTACTATGAGATCACAGTCGATATCTACAAGAAGCAGATGCGGAAAATGGATGCGGAGGAAAACGATTTGAGTTAAGGCGGGAAATTGCCTTTATTCAGCCGTGATCGTACCGTAGCAATGCGGACGGCGGTCGCGGAACAGCCCCCAGTCGAGCTTGCCCTGTGCGATCGCATCCAGATCATAGGTCTGCATCAGCACGGCCTCCGTTTCCCGGTCAGCCTGCACCGCAATCGCGCCGGTTTCCGTCGTCAGGAACGAGGAGCCGTAGAACCGCAGTGCGGATTCCTGCATTCCGTTTTCCGGACAGGGCGTGACGGTTTCCAGCCCGATCCGGTTCGCCGCGATGACCGGCGTCATATTGCATGCGGCATGTCCCTGCATACAGGTCTGCCAGTGCGGCTCGCTGTCCGTTTCCAGAATCGGCTCCGCACCGATTGCCGTCGGATAAAACAGCAGCTCTGCGCCGTTCAGTACCAGAGAACGCGCAGTTTCCGGGAACCACTGATCCCAGCAGATGCCGACACCGATTGTCGCATAACGCGTTTTCCATGTCAGGAACCCGGTGTTGCCCGGTGAAAAATAAAACTTTTCCTGATAATAATGATCATCCGGAATATGCGTTTTGCGGTACACGCCGAGCAGCGTGCCGTCCGCATCAATCACCGCAGCGGAGTTGAACAGCCGGTTTCCGTCGCGCTCATAGAAGCTGACCGGCAGCACGACACCGAGCTCCTCTGCAAGCTCCATGCAGCGGCGGACAGCGGGATTCTCCTCTGTTTTCTGTGCAAATGCGTAGTATTCATACCGGCGTTCCTGGCAGAAATACTGCCGCTCGAACAGCTCCGGCAGCAAAATGATCTGTGCGCCGTCCGCAGCGGCTCTGCGGATCAGACGCTCCGCCGTTGCAAGGCTCTCCGCCGGATCGGTGCTGCACTGCATCTGCACGGCAGCGACTGTGACAAGTCTGCTCATAACAGTTCTCCCCTTTTCTGATAAAACGTGATCGAATATCCAAGCTCGCCTTCGATTCCGAAGCCGGTTTCAAAGACGAATTCCCGTTCCGGAAACAATGCATGCAGCCGCTGTCCCCAGTAATATTGCAGGCAGTCCGTGAACGCTGTCAGGACGGCTTCGTCATCCATGAACGGCGAATCCGTGCTGCCGAAAAAGCCGCCGACCGACCACGCATTGACCCAGCGCTCGATTGCCGTGCAGTCGCCGTGAAAGCGCTGCTCCATGCTGCGGCAGGATACTTCGTCAAAGGCGGGCGGCATGATCGCCGTCAGGAACACGCAGTCCCCGATCAGCGTGAAATCCGGTGCAAAAAAGTGCGCAGCAGCAAGCATTCCGTCAATCGCGCATCGTTCCGGTGCGTATGCAAATAAAGAGAGCGCGCCGCCGGTGAACTGCTGACAGAAGGCTGCGCGCTGTGCGGACGGGATCAGCCCGTCAAGTGTTTTCATATTCATGTTTTCTTGGTTGCCTTGATGATCTTCATGCGGGTGAACTCCTCGCGTTCCTTATCCTCCAGCGCGTCGGAGATCATGCGGATGATGGCAGAATAGCGCGGAATCAGCACGTTTTTCAGTGCATTTGCACGGCGCTGCGTCGCGGAAATCGCGGTGGCCAGACGGAACACGCCGTTATCGACCTCCGCCAGCATCAGCGTCATATTCCGCACCTTGACAAACGCCGCATAGGCCTCGTCCAGCTGCACATTCGTATCAAGGAAACCGTAGGGAATCTTCTGTCCGATGGCCTCCTCATGCGTGATGATCGGGATTTCCACGCCCATGACGCTCCGCGTTTCCAGCTGAATGCTGTTGTCAAGCGGCACGGCATTGACGAAGCGCCCGATGACGCCGAGCGTGATATTGGCCTCCTGCAGCGTCGCATAGGCGGTTTCATAGGTCTTTTCAATGGAGCCGCGCAGCTCCTTGGCGCGGTCCACAAGCTGCATCAGCTCGCGGATCAGCACATTCCGCTTGCGGTCCATCAGATCATAGCCGAGCTTTGCCAGCGCCAGTGACCGCTTTGCCGCCATCAGATTTCCTTTTGTCGGGAATACCTGATCAGCCATTGCGCTCACTTACCTTTCTGACGAGCGTCTTTGCCGCCTCCGGATCGTAATGCTCGTTCAGCACGGTATCATCCACGCGGTCGAGCGCCGATTTCGGCAGCAGCGAGAGCAGCGTCCAGCCGAGCTCCAGCGTTTCCTCCATCGAGCGGTTTTCGGTAAAGCCCTGCGAGAGGAAGCATTTTTCAAAGTATTTGCCGAATTCCAGATAATTCTTATCGAGTGCGGAGAGCTCCTCCTCACCGATGACGGATGCCAGCGAACGCGCATCCTGCACCTGTGCATAGGACGCGAATAGCTGGTTGGCAACGGCGGCATGGTCGGCTCTGGTATAGCCCTCACCGATGCCGTCCTTCATCAGACGGGACAGCGACGGCAGCACGGAGATCGGCGGATACACGCCGCCCTGTTCAAGGCCTCTGTCCAGCACGATCTGACCCTCTGTGATATAGCCGGTCAGGTCGGGGACAGGGTGCGTGATGTCGTCGTTCGGCATGGTCAGGATCGGGAGCTGCGTCACACTGCCCTCGATGCCCTCAATGATGCCCGCACGCTCATAGAGCGATGCAAGATCGGAGTAGAGGTAGCCCGGGAAGCCCTTTCTGCCGGGGATCTCGCCCTTGGAGGACGAGAACTCGCGCAGTGCTTCCGCATAAGCCGTCATGTCAGTCATGACGACGAGGATATGCATATGCTTTTCGTATGCGAGATACTCCGCAGCGGTCAGTGCGCAGCGCGGGGTAATGATACGCTCCACGATCGGATCGTTTGCGAGGTTCAGGAACATGACGACGTTCTGGAGAACGCCGCTTTCCGCGAAGCTGCGGCGGAAATAATCCGCAACGTCATTCTGGATGCCCATGGCCGCGAACACGACTGCAAACTCCGCGCCGGAATCCTTTGCGATCTGTGCCTGCTGCACGATCTGCACCGCGAGCTTGTTGTGCGAAAGACCGGTGCCGGAAAAGATCGGCAGCTTCTGGCCGCGGATCAGCGTCATCAGGCAGTCGATTGACGAAATGCCGGTCTGGATATAGTTTCTCGGATACTGACGGGAAACCGGGTTCAGCGGCGCGCCGTTGATATCCCCGAATTTCTCCGGCATGACCTCACCGAGGCCGTCGGCAGGTCTGCCTGCGCCGGTGAACACTCTGCCGAGCAGGTCGCCGGACAGCGGCATTTCCATCGGGCGGCCGGTGAACTGCGTCCGCGTATTCGTCAGGGAAAGCCCGTGCGTGCCCTCAAACACCTGAAGGATCGCCTTGTCGCCCTCCAGCATGGCAACTCTGCCGGTGCGTTCGGTGCCGTCATCGAGCACGATGCGCGCCATTTCGTCGAACTGTGCGCCCTCCACATGGTCGAGTACGACCAGCGAGCCGCTGATGCTGTGAAGCCCGAAATATTGCAGACTCATGGGTTACAGCACCTCCTTTTTCTGTGCGCGCAGCGCATCGAGCATCCCGTCGATCCGGCGGGTCAGCGTATCAAAGCGCTGAAGCTCGCGGTTCGGGATGTCATACTTGACCTTGATCACCAGCTCCATGACGCCGCTGGATTTGATCGCTTCCAGATCGACATGCTCTGCAAGCAGCGCCTTGGTACGATGATAGACATGCAGAATCAGCTCCATCATGCGGAACTGCTTATCCAGCGGAACATAGGTATCCTCCGCGTGATACGCATTCTGCTGTAAGAAACCGACGCGGATCAGACGTGCAATCTCAATGACGAGCTTCTGGTCGTCCGGCAGCACGTCGGAACCGATCAGACGGACGATGTCCATGAGCGACTGTTCCTCCTTCAGCAGCGCGCTGATCTCGGTGCGGTACTCATTGAACTTCATGTCAACCTGTTTTTCATAATACGGTGCGAGATCGTCCAGATACTCGCTGTAACTCATATTCCAGTTGATTGCCGGATAGTGGCGGGCATAGGCCAGCGCCTTGTCCAGGCCCCAGAAGCAGCGCACAAAGCGGCGCGTATTCTGTGTGACCGGCTCGGAGAAGTCAGAGCCCTGCGGCGAAACAGCGCCGATGACCGTAACACTGCCCTCTCTGCCGTTGAGCGTTTCGTAAGCGCCGGTGCGCTCGTAGAACTCGGACAGTCTGGACGGCAGATATGCCGGATAGCCTTCCTCGGCGGGCATCTCCTCCAGACGGCCGGAGATTTCGCGGAGCGCCTCCGCCCAGCGGGAGGTGGAATCCGCCATGATCGCGATATGATAGCCCATGTCGCGGTAGTATTCCGCCAG
>JAFZBC010000283.1:0-5466 GCA_017561965.1 Oscillospiraceae bacterium | reverse complement strand
TCTATCTGCTCCGTAACCCGTATCTCGCACAAAGCGCCAACATCACCGGCGAGCTGAGCGAAGTTCCGATGCCGAACTCCGGTATCGACTCCGAGGACTGGAACGGCAACTCCGCGCAGGGCATCGTTTCCAGGATCCAGCAGGCTGCTCAGCAGGGCAGACTGGACGGTCAGGTCGTTCTGATGCACGAGAACTATGATTCCACCGCAACAGCAGTTGAGCAGCTCTGCCCGTGGCTTGAGCAGAACGGTTATGCGGTCGTTACCGTTTCCGAAATGTTCAAGTTCCACAACAAGCAGCTCAAGGGCGGCAAGGTCTACAACAGCTGCTGGGACTAATCTGATTTCAACAATCCCGTTTTACTCTTTCATTCATTTCTTTCTGAACTCTTGTGAAGCTGTTGCTTCCGCAAAAAAGCACCTGTCGCCGCAGGTGCTTTTTTGTTTTGCTTTGCAGCAAGTGCGCAAGAAACGCCCGATTATACAAAATCCTTCGGAGAACAGGCCGGATATTCTGCGAACGCGCCGTTGACTTTCCGGCTGTGTTTATGCTATAATATAAAGTATCGAAATATACATTTATCCGGTTCGCCGGAAACCTGATTTGTCTGATTTGAGGAAGGATGTCCCGAACATGGCCAAAGCTCCTGCATCAGTCTGTACCTGCGGTGCAGCCTACGACAGCCGCGGCGTCTGTACGCGCTGCGGAAAAAAGCGTCCGCGCTCCGGCGGCTACTGCATGCTGCATACGATTCTATGTGTGCTCGGCGCTCTGATTCTTTTTTTCTGCCTGAGCAATACCTTCGCACTGCGGAGCTGGCTGTCCTCGGATGCGCTGACGGAGAGCCTGCGGACTGCACGGATCTCCGATGCGGCGGTGCCGTTTACCGGCAAAAACGTAACAGAGCTCATTATGCAGCAGTACGTTTCAGATGAAAATGTGCTTGCGGAGAATGTCGCGGCAGCTGCGGATGAGATGCAGATACCGGCGTTCCTTGCTGACAAGCTGGCAGGGCATTTTTCTCTGCTGCGCGGCGAAACCGATACGCCGGTCACGATCAGCGCGGATGAAATCACCGCGGAGCTCGACCGCATCAGCGGGGCACTGGCCGAATCAGGCGGCATTCTTGTCGATGACAGCGACCGCGCCATGATCGACAGCACGCTCGGCGGCGTGTTCGGCAAGATCAACAGCCTGAGCACGGCATTCGGCAGCAACAAGGCCGGCAGAACGCTCCAGCGGTTCGGCGTCAGCATCTGGGCTTATCTGGCCTCACTGGTGCTGCTCGGATTTCTGTTTGTGCGCTGGTGCGGCGTCCGGACAAACAGCGGCAAGGATGTGGCCGGTGCAGTCAAGGGCTTCGGTCTGACGGCGCTGATTCCCTCCGCAATCGGACTGCTGTTCGTGCTGATCGGCGGCATCCGCACGTGGTTCATCAAAGACGGCACGATCGGCCTGAACGGCGTCACAAAGGTGCTGCGCGCACCGTACTGGTATATCACGATCACCGGCCTGACCTTCGGCATCTTTATGCTGGAGCTCGCTGCATTCATCCGCGCGCGCGCAAAGCACAGAGCGGAACGTGCGGAAAAGACCGCGGATCCTGTTCCGATGGAACCGCTGCCGGAGCTCCCCGCAGAGGCGTTTGAAATGCCGAAAACTGCGGCGGAAAACGATACAGTCGGAAAGCAGTGCGTCAGCTGCGGAAAACAGCTTGCCGCCGCTGCCAGATTCTGCATTTACTGCGGCGCGGAGCAGACCGCTTCCGCCGCTGCACATAACACTTCGGATACGCCCGCAGATGCGGAGCAGTCCGGGGTTCCCGCCGACACGGTGCAGTAACCGCGCGGCAGAGCAAAAGAAAAGAGAGATTCCTGCATGGCACAGAAAAAGAGAAAAAAGCGCCGCCGTTCTGCGGCGGATGTTGTCCTTCCGGTTCTGCTGCTTGCGCTGGTCGGCGCGGGTGCGGTCTATGCCGCAAAATCCCTGCTCGGCGGCCGCACGGAGCCGATCCTGAACGCTGAGGACAGCACACTCCCTGCCGTGACGACGACCGTCACGGAGCTGACGACCACGACGACCGCCGCGGAAACAACGGCACCGTTCCCGAAGGCGGCAGCACATACGACAGAAACGATCGCGCTCGGGGATACCGACAAGATCATCGCACGGAATGCCGTGCTGCTGAAAATCACGCCGGACGGCAACACCGTTCTGGCGGAGCGGGAGGCGGATCAGCAGATCTATCCCGCATCCATGACCAAGATCATGACGCTGGTGACATATCTGCGGCTCTGCGGCGATACTGCGGAAGATGATGTACTCATCATGGATGCGGACGTCATTGCCGCACAGAAGGCACAGATGGCCTATACCGCCGGATTTGAACCCGGTGAGGCCTGCCGTGTCACTGACCTGCTCTACGCGATGATGCTGCCCTCCGGTGCGGACGCCGCCGTGATGCTGGCGACCCATGCCGCAGGCAGTGAGGCCGCGTTTGCTGAGCAGATGAATGCGCTGGCAGCCGAAATGGGGCTGAAGCAGACGCATTTCGTCAACTGCACCGGCCTGCACGAGGACGACCACCTCAGCAGCGTGAACGACATTGCACAGATCCTGCTCTATGCACTGGAGGATCCGCTTGCAAAGCAGATCATGTCTGCGTACCGGCATACGACAACGCCGTCCCCGCAGCATGAGGAGGGCATTGAGCTGGTTTCCACCACGCTGTCCAGACTGGTCGGCAATGAGCTGGAGTCGCTCAGCAAGCCGATGCATATCATCGGCGGCAAAACAGGCTATACCAATCCCGCAGGACAGTGCCTTGCCACCTGGGCGGAAAATTCCGAGGGCGAGGAGTTTGTCAGCGTGATCGCGGGGAGCACCGCGTTAAAGCCGCTCGATGCCATGGGCGATACGCTGACGCTGTATCAGCTGACCTGCGAGCCGCTTGACAAAATCGAACGCATTACACTGAACGAAGCGGATCTGCCGGATTATGTGCATAACTGAGCCGTATCCGGACAAAGGAGGACGCATATGAGGGCAGAGATCGAAACGGCCAAATCCGCCGGCTTCTGCTTCGGTGTGGACAGAGCGGTCAAGCTGGTCTATCAGGCGCTTGACGAGGGGAAACGCGTCGCCACGCTGGGCCCGATCGTCCACAATGAATCCGTTGTCGGGGATCTGAACGCCAAGGGCGCACGCATCGTCAGCGACCCGGCGGAGCTGGAGCCGGATGAAACACTCATCATCCGCGCACACGGCGTCCCGCAGGCGGTGTATCAGCAGCTGACGGAACAGGGCAATCCTGTCATTGACGCGACCTGTCCGTTCGTTGCAAGGATCCACAAGATCGTCATGGAGCAGACGGCACAGGGACGGCATGTGTTTATCGCCGGTGATCCCAAGCACCCGGAAGTGCAGGGAATTGTCGGACATTGCATGGGAAATTGTACAGTTTTTCGGGATGCCGGAGAGCTGAAATGTTTGATTGATAGAAGTTTGCCGGAAAGGCTTGCAATCGTGGCGCAAACCACGTATAATAAATTACTATGGGGGGAGTGTATAAAACTCCTGCCTTCTGATCACCCCGATTTGCAGGTGTTTGACACCATTTGCAGTGCGACTGCCGCAAGGCAATCGGATGCGGATCTGCTCTCACGCTCTTCCGATCTGATGATTATTGCAGGCGGCAGGCACAGCTCCAATACCGTGAAGCTGTTTGACGTGTGCAGCAGAAACTGCCCGTCGTGGCTGATCGAAACGGCAGAGGAGCTGAAAGCACATGCGGACGAGATCCGGCAGAAGGCTGCGGAGATCGCAGCGGCAGCCGGAAGCGGTCATACGCTGAAAATCGGCATCACAGCAGGCGCCAGTACACCCGCTCACATTATTAAGGAGGTTCAAACCAATATGTCTGGAATTTTTGACACCGATACCACTATCCCGGAAAACGAGGACTTCGCAGCAGCGTTCGAGGAGGAGCTTGATAAGACCTTCACGAAAAAAATCAGAAAGGGTGACCGGGTTGTCGGCATTGTCGCTTCCATCAGCGGCAACAACGAAGTCATGGTTGATGTAGGTGCCAAGCAGACCGGCTATATTACCCTCTCCGAACTGACCAGTGATACCTCTAAAAAGCCCTCTGACCTCGTCAAGGTCGGCGATGAACTCGAGCTTGTTGTCATTCAGGTGAATGACGCGGAAGGTACTGTTCAGCTCTCGAAGCGCAGAGTCGATGAAATGATCGGCTTCGAGAATATCCTCAAGGCACATGAGGCCGGTGAGGTGCTCGAGGGTACTGTCATCAGCGTTGTCAAGGGCGGTCTGGTTGCTGACAGCAACGGCGTACATGTCTTCATCCCGGCTTCGCAGTCCGGTCTGGGCAGAGGCGCAGATCTGAACGTGCTCCTCAAGCAGCAGATCCGCTTCGTCATCATCGACGTCAACGAGCAGCGCCGCAGAGCGGTCGGCTCGATCCGCCAGGTACAGAAGGCAGAGCGCGATGAAGCGAAGAAGAAGTTCTGGGAAACTGCAAAGGTCGGTGACGTTTACACCGGCGAAGTCAAGTCCCTGACCAGCTACGGCGCATTTGTCGATCTGGGCGGCATCGACGGCATGGTGCATGTTTCCGAGCTTTCCTGGGCCCGCATCCATCAGCCGAGCGACGTTGTTGAGGTCGGCGACACGCTGGAGGTCTATATTAAGGCTCTCAATCCGGAAACCGGCAGAATTTCCCTCGGTCACAGAAGACCGGAGGACAATCCGTGGGTCAAGTTCACCAACGAATATGCAGTCGGTGATGTTGTTGACGCAACCGTCGTTTCCGTGACGTCCTTCGGTGCATTCGCACGCATCACGGACGGCATCGACGGCCTGATCCACATTTCTCAGCTCTCCAATGAGCGCGTGACCAATGTCAAGGACGTTGTCAATGTCGGCGACACCGTGACGGTCAAGATCACTGCAATCGACAGTGAGAAGAAGCGCATCAGCCTGTCCATGCGTGCTGTCAACGATGACAGCGCTGTCGAGGATGAAGCAGAGGAAGCTGACGAGGTCGTCTACTCTGACGAGGCTCCGGCAGAGGATGCAGCAGAGTAATTTCTGAAAAACGATGGTCTGAGCGCGGCTCAGATTGGTAAAGGAGGACGGAGGAGATTCGTCCTCCTTTCCGTTTTTGACGGAAATCCGGTTCTCCCGACCGTTTTTCCGTCTTGACAGAATGCACTGTCATATGCTATCATAATGATACGCGAATACAGAGGAAAGGGGAATAAAAGCCGTGAAAACCAGCACAAAAATCGCACTGCTGTTCCTGACCGGAATAGAGATTCTGGGCGCTCTGCTGCTGTTCAACCTGATGGGCGGAGCTTCCATGGGAGCAAAAGCCGCTGTACTCGTTGCGGTGGTGCTGATCTCACTGGCGCTGGATGCCGCCGTGCTGCACGGAAACAGTGCCTC
>JAFZBC010000282.1:0-2218 GCA_017561965.1 Oscillospiraceae bacterium | reverse complement strand
TCTATAAAGATATTGCGTTCGGCCCGAAGAATATGGGACTGGACGAAAAGGAGATCGACCGCAGAGTGCGCGAAACTGCCGAGGCAGTCGGTCTGAAAGAGGAGCTGCTGGAAAAGGCGCCCTATGCGCTTTCGGGCGGACAGAAGCGCCGCGTTGCGATTGCCGGTGTGATGGCGATGGAGCCGCGTGTACTGATTCTGGATGAGCCGACTGCCGGCCTGGATCCGAAGGGCAGGACAAAGATCCTGACGCAGCTTTCCGCGTATCAGAAGCGCACGGGCTGCACGGTCATGCTGGTTTCGCACAGCATGGAGGATGTTGCAAAATATGTTTCCAGACTGCTTGTGCTCTCGCATGCAAAGGTCGTCTGCTTTGATACGCCCGCAAATGTCTTTGCAAGAGGCGATGAGCTTGAAAAAATCGGCCTGGCGCTGCCGCAGATCACGCGGGTGTTCCGTCTGCTGCGGGCGCGCGGCATCAGCTTCCCGGATGAGGTCTATACCGTGAAATACGGCGCGGAGCTGCTCCGTGCAAGACTGGAGGGGAGGGAGCCGCAATGCTGAAAGACATCACGCTCGGGCAGTATTTCCCCATGGACAGCATCGTCCACAAAATGGATGCGCGCTATAAGATCATCATTACGATGATTTTTCTGGTGATGCTCTTCTGGGGGCAGCATCCGACCTCCCTGATCGCCGGATTCCTCTTTGTGATCGTCGCAACGGCGCTGTCGAAGATTCCGCCGAAAATGGTGATCAGGAGCCTGAAACCGATCATCCCGATCCTGATTATTACCGGACTGCTGAACCTGTTTATGCTGGACGGCGGCGACACGCTGTTCCAGTGGAAATTCCTCAAGATCACGGAGCAGGGCGTGCAGACCTCTGTGTTTATGCTGCTGCGCATCTGCCTGCTGATCGCGGGGACATCGCTGCTGACCTATACGACATCGCCGATCGTGCTGACGGATGCGATCGAGTCGCTGCTTTCTCCGCTGAAAAAGCTGAATCTGCCGGTGCATGAGCTGGCGATGATGATGACGATTGCGCTGCGGTTTATTCCGACGCTGATTGAGGAAACGGATAAGATCATGGCCGCGCAGAAGGCACGCGGCGCCGATCTGGAGAGCGGCAGCATCTTCCAGCGCGCACATGCGCTCGTGCCGATTCTGATTCCGCTGTTTGTTTCGGCATTCCGGCGTGCGGAGGAGCTTGCGCTTGCCATGGAGTGCCGCTGCTATCACGGCGGCGAGGGCAGGACCAGACTACGCGTTCTGAAAAGCGGTCTGCGGGATTACGTTGCACTGGCGCTGACGCTGCTGCTGTTTGCTGCGGTCGTCACGCTGAACGTGCTGCTGTACTGAGATGCATATGAAAACAAAACGATTCGGGGTTCTGCTGCTGAGCTTTCTGATCCCGTGCGGGTTGGTGATGCTCCTGCTGGCGCTGTACGGGGTGATGCCGTTCGGCGGCCGGACCATTCTTGTCGGAGATGCGAACGGGCAGTATGTACCGTTTGCGCTGCTGCTGCGCAGGATTCTGCGGAGCGGCGGCAGTCTTCTGTATACATGGCGCGTCGGGTTCGGCTGCCCGCTGATCCCGGAAATCGCGTATTACTGTGCGAATCTGTATGATCTGGCGGCCGTGCTGCTGCCGGAATCCGCCGTACTGCCGTTTCTGCATCTGTCCGTCTGTCTGCGGCTTGGCACGGCGGGACTGTTTTTCGCCGTTTTTCTGATGCAGGCGGAGCGAAAGCCGTCTTATGCTCAGGCAGTGTTTGCGTGGATGTACGCGCTCTGCGGATGGAGCATGGCAAACTGCTTTCAGCTCATCTGGCTGGACTGCTTTGCAATGACGCCGCTTGTGCTGGCCGGACTGATCCGGCTGGTGCGCGACCGCGACGCAAGGCTGTATCCGCTGGCGCTGTTTGCCTGTCTGATCTGCAATTATTATTTCAGCTTCAGCATCTGCTGCCTGGCGGTGCTGTTCTGGATCGGCCTGCTGATTGTGACGAAGCGCCCGCTGAAATCGCTGCCGCGGGAGGCGGCAAGGTTCTTCGGCGGCTCTCTGCTCGCGGGCGGACTTGCGGCGGTGCTTCTGATCCCGACGGCCATTGCGCTGCGGAGTACGACGGCAGCCGGAATGACGTTCACGGGCTGGGACAAGGTCTGTGAGCCGCTGACGCTGCTGTTTTCGGTGCTGGTGCCGTTCGGGCGGAT
>JAFZBC010000281.1:0-2406 GCA_017561965.1 Oscillospiraceae bacterium | reverse complement strand
GCATGTGCTGCGGACGGCATAGCTTGCATTGCAGATATGCCCGCAGCGGCCGACATTGTTCGGGTGCAGAATATACAGCCCGACGATTTCGCCGCAGCGCTCCGCAACGCCGGTATAGGTCTGCTGCGCAAAGAACGACGCGCCGGTTTCAGCATTGAGCGGCTCCTCCTGCGGAAACGCGTCGCCCGCTTCGACGACCTCGTTCCAGATCGGAATGAGCGCCGGAAGATCGGCTTCGGTATACGCGCGGACGGTGATGCCCGTGCGCCGGGCGCGCAGCATGGAAGGCGGCCCGTAGATCATGGAAATCGGGCGCGGGGAATTTGGTTCTGCGCGTTTCATCACGGCTCCTCCTGATAGGTTACACCCGCGGCTTTCAGCTCTGCGCGGGTCGCACCTTTTTTGCGGAGATCAAAGCGGGTTGCGGTGCTTTTTGAGAGGATGACCGCACGCATCCCCGCTGCTGCCGCCGCCTTTGCGGTCGCGGCAATGCAGCCGCATTCGTCAATGCCGCAGAACAGCAGCTCGTCATAGCCCTGCGATGAAACAAAATCCCGGAATTTCGCATCCGCAAACAGATCGGACACATTTTTCTCAAAGCAGTGCGCCGAAACGATATGCAGATCAGAATGCAGCTTTGCGCCCTCCGTCCCGGTGATGCAGTAGCCGAAAATGATGTGATTGGACGGTGTATCCGGGAAAATCTGCGAGAGATAGAGCACATCGCCGCCCGCTGCCTGTACACTGTCGATCGCCGCGTTGACGGCGTCCAGCAGGGCTGCGGTGTCATACGGGAATTTGTCTTTCCGCTTTTCCCAGAGATAATCATTCTGCATTTCGTTTACGATCAATGCTGTTTTTGCCATATTTTCACCCTCTGATGATTTTTGTGTACATGACTTCCCGCAGTTTTTTTCCGCCGATCATGTCGTCCCGGCAGTCACCCGGGCAGAGAAAGCCGTTTCTTTCGTAGAATGCTCTTGCCCTTGTATTTTCCTCCAGCACCCACAGCAGGATCTTGCTGAAGCCGAGTTTGTTCAGTTCTTCGGTACAACGGTTCAAAAGCTGCGTTCCGTATCCCTTGCCGATATACTCCGGCAGAAAATAAATCGAAACAATTTCACCGAAGTCAGGGTACTGTTCCCACCTTGACCGGCAGAAGCCCGCCGTTCCGATCATTTTTCCGCCGTCGGTCATGACGAGCGAATGCATCCCTGCATTTGTGATGCGGTCAGCCCAGCGGCCTTCCGGGATGCTGTCGAGGTAATCCTGCGGGATGATGCCCTGATATGCGTATTTCCAGCTTTTTTCGTAGATGCTGCTCACTTCGGAGAGAACATCCTCCGGCGTCAGAAACCGGATCTCCATGGCACCGCGCCTCCTGTGTTAATCCTGAATGCGTTTGAACTGCTTTTCGATCTGGTATTTCGATAACAGAAACAGCACCGGGCGTCCGTGCGGACAGTGCCGGATCTGCTCATTCTCCCAGACCTGCACCGCCAGCGACTGCAATTCTTCTTTTGTGTTATGCGTGCCAGCGCGGATCGCCGCCTTGCACGCAAGATCATGGAACATATCGTCCAGCAGATGCCTGTCCGGCTGTGCCTGATTTTTCAGACAGTTCGCTGCAAGATCGGCAGCAATCTGGTCGAGGTCAAGCTCCGCACAGGAGAGCGGCACGCCCGTCAGCTGTACGACCGGCGCTTCACCGAAATCAAATGTTAATCCGCAGCCGAGCAGCGTTTCCTGCTGTTCCTGCAAGGCCGCGATCTCGTCCGCGGTCAGCAGAACGCGCACCGGCGTCAGAAGCTGCTGGCGGTCACGGCACTCCCGGGTGCGGAACCGCTCAAACAGAATGCGCTCATGCGCCGCGTGCTTGTCGATCATGACAAACTGTTCTCCGGCCTGTGCAAGTACATAATTGTCAAACAGCTCTCCGATCACCGTGATCGTTTCACGGCGGATCGCGGAGATCGCTTCATTGCGCGCTTCCGGTTCATCGGGCAGCTCTGCCGGAACAGTCAGCACGGGCGGCTCCGGCTTGGTATCCGCCTCTGCGGCGGGAACCGTTTCCGGCATCGGCCGGACGGGAACAGGCGGCTGTGCGGTCAGATTGGAAAACGCTTTCAGCGATTCCGGTATGACCGGCTTTTCCGGAATCTGCGGTGCCGCTGTATGCGGCTGGACCGGGGCGGCGGGCACCGGAATATGCTGCTGTTCCGCTGCGGTGATCGTTGCCGGAGCAGCTGCCGGTTCCGGCGGTTTCTTTTCAAAGAGCGGCGCAGGCGTATTGCTGTCCGTACCGGGCGCCGGTGCGAACCAGTCCTGCTGCGGACGCTTCGGCGTATAGATCTGCGGGGTGATCTTTGGCTGAACGGGCGGCTGCTCTGCGGGGCGCTGCTCCTC
>JAFZBC010000280.1:0-12268 GCA_017561965.1 Oscillospiraceae bacterium | reverse complement strand
TCAGCGACCTGCTGCTGAAGATTCTCGATTTCGCGGTCCTTATCCGCAAGCTGTGCGGTCTGCTCGCTCATGAGTGCTTCGTACTCAGCGAGCTTCTGGAGATCGGATTCGCTGGACAGACCGGCGGACTCCTCGATCATTGTATTCTTGGTTTCCAGCTCGGAACGCAGTGCTGCGATTTCACGCTCAGATTCCGCAACCTGATCCTGAAGTGCAGCCAGCTGTGCCGCTGCCTCAACCGAGCCTTCGCCTGCGATCGCCTGTGCAGCCGCATTGGCAAGATCCTGGCGGAGGGACTCATTATCCTCGTTCAGCGTGGTCAGACGGCTCTCAAGCTCCGTGATCTTATTGTTCAGCTCCAGCTGCTCTTCCTGCGCGAGCTCCAGCTCAGCCTGCACCGCCTCAAGATCCGCTCTTGCGTCGGTTGCATCCTGTCTGGCTGCTTCAAAATCTGCAACCGGGATACCGCCTTCGCCGCCCTCAATGACCGGACGGTTTTTCAGCTCATCCTGCGCAGCACGCAGCTGATTCTTGGTGGTACCGAGCTCACCGCGGAGGCGGGTCAGCTCAGACTCATATTCGGCTTCCTTTGCATCATTCAGACCGCCGCCGGCTTCCGCGCGCTTTTTCAGCTCGTCGCGTTCCTCCTGCAGGGCATAGATCTGCGAGTTCAGCTCATCAACATAAGCTAAAACGTCTTCCTTTACAAAACCGCCGCCGATTTTCGTCGTTCTCAAAACATTTGGCTGATCCATAAGTTACGCTCCAATCCTCCGCAAAAAAATGAAATAAAGCATGGTGAAAAGATCGCGGCCGTCAAATGAACATCAGCTGTTCGCGGATGCAGCTGCTGGAAAAATATCACTCGCCGTATAACGCCGCCCCTTATGTACCATATATTATGATACCATATTTTCATTTTTTTTGCAAGACACGGAATGTACAAATATCCGCTTCATTTTCGTGCATTTTCACCATATATCTTGCCTGATTTCCGGAACAATCGACAAAAAACAGCAGGTCTTTGCTGCGAAAGACCTGCTGCCACCGTACTTATTTGCTTATTTCTTATCGAGGATCTTGAAGATCTCGGACAGATCGTCGTCGTCATCCAGACGCGGAATCGCACCGGAAGGACGCTGCTGCTGTTGCTGCTGACGGCGCGGTTCCACCGGAACAAAGCCCTCAACGAGCGGATTCTTGACCGGAATCGGCGCCTTCTGCTTGTTGTCGGCAGGGATCGGCACATCGTCGATGAGCTCCTTATCATCCTCGTCATAGCCTGCAGCAATGACGGTGATGACCATTTCATCGTTCATCTCTTCCTTGAATGCCGTACCGAGGATAACCTCAACGCCGGGCGCTGCGGTTTCAGTGATCTTCTGCGTTGCTGCATCGACCTCAGCGGAGAGCACATCCTCGCTCATTGCAATGTTGATGAGCAGACGCTTTGCACCGTTGATCGAGGTTTCAAGCAGCGGGCTGGAGATAACAGCATTGGCAGCCTCGTCGGCCTTGCTCTTGCCTGCGCCGTGACCGATGGCCATGTGCGCATAACCGGCGCCCTTCATGATCGTGGAAACGTCCGCGAAGTCCAGGTTGATATAGCCGTCCTCGACAATCAGGTCGGAGATCGACTTGACACCGGTTTTCAGGATGTCGTCCGCCATTGCAAAGCTCTGACGCATGGTCAGCGGCTTGTCAAGTCCGACGAGCAGGCGCTCATTCGGAATGATAACGAGCGAATCCACATATTTTTTCAGTGTTTCGATACCGCGTTCTGCCTGTGCCATTTTCTGCTCGCGCTCAAACGCGAACGGCTTGGTCACGACAGCGACCGTCAGGATCCCGAGCTCCTGTGCGATCTGTGCAACGACAGGCGCTGCACCGGTACCGGTTCCGCCGCCCATACCGGCGGTAATAAAGATCATGTCTGCGCCCTTGAGTGCATTGCTGATCTCATCGCGGTTCTCCTCAGCCGACTGTCTGCCGACCTCCGGTCTGTTGCCCGCGCCGCGGCCCTTTGTCAGCTTTGCGCCGATCTGGATTCTCGTCGGTGCTTTGGAATTGAGCAATGCCTTTGCATCCGTGTTCACGGCAATATACTCGATGTTTTTCACATCCGCCTGAACCATGCAGTCCAGCGCGTTTCCGCCGCCGCCGCCGACGCCGACGACCTTAATATTCACCTGCGGGTCAAATGAATCTTCATAAACAAAATCAGTCATCAAAGTTCCTCCATTTCGACAGCCCGGTTGGGTCGGGTAGACTGAGCCGCCTACAAACATATATTACATTTTAACACAGTTTTCTAATCTTTTCAAGTAGATTTATACTTTTCGTGTTGTTGCACAAATCAAATTTCGTTTATATTGCCTATTCTGGCAGTTTTGCTGTCGTTTGTGCAGCAGTTGTCACAGTAATAGCGGGATTTTCCGCGGCCGCAGTTGTGGAAACAGCTGTTGTCGTGACGGTTCCACGCGGAACAGCGGAATCCTGCCTGCCCGTTTGCTTTTTGCGGATCGTGTCCTCCGGAATTTCTGAAATCTGATTGTTTCCGATCATCGTCAGGTGATATTTGCGCCCCGGCGTCAGATGCTCCGTGGTTTTGGCCGCAAACCGCAGCTTATAGACCGCATCGGCGGAGGTTCCCATGTGGAAAGTCACATTGTCGCCGAACTGCACCAGAATATCGCTCTGATCTGTCATATCAATCGACTTAATTTGTTCATTCTTGCACTCAGAAACCGCAGCCGTCAGCGTTTTCAGCACGTTGTCGCGCTTCTCATCCTCAGACTTCAGCACCATGCCGATCGTGCCCTGCGCAGGATTGTATCCTGTGATGATAATGAGCCCTTCTCGCGGCGCGCCCTTCAGCTCTTCCAGCACGCGGTTCGACGCGCTGACAAGCAGATATCCATAGCTCTGCGAGATATTTGCGACCGGCTCCGCCTTCTCAACTTTGATCTCCACGGTGGACGGAAAAATCCGGCTCACCGTAACCTTTTCCGCGTAAGCGACGTGCATACGTACTTTTTCTGCGGCTATCGCAGAGTCGAGCCGCACCAGGTTGTCCTGATAGGAGATCCCGCTGAGGGCAATGATCTGATCGTCTGGTACATCCGTTTCGTTGATCACGACAATGTCCGTGATATTGAAAAACAGCGTCATGGACAGCGCAATGCCGATGCCGACAACCAGCACGGCAACCAGCGCAAAGTAGGTTGTATGCCTGCGCGTCCGCCGCCGCTTGCGCTTGCTGTTCTGCTGACGCCGCACACTTGTTTTCACGACATCCCTCACACAGCATCCTCCTTTCCGGCATTTTTGTCTGATATTGCACATGGGGACTGTGGAAAACGGCAGGACGGTTTTCGTATGCTTTTCCCACAATTTCCACAGAGTTTTCAACAGTTCAGCCTCGCATCTACGCCGAAACTCGCTGTTTTCCGCATCCTGATTCAACAGTTTTGCACTGTTTCCACAGAGTTTTCAACATTTTCAGGCGCCGAGGCTCTGATTTTCACGTTCTTTTGCAGAAAATCTGCATCTTCTGACATCTCCGCCGAGGCTGTGGAAAGTTTCTGCAAAATGCTCATAGCCTCTGTCAAGATGCTCCAGCGCCCGCAGATCAGTGACGCCTTCTGCTGCCAGTGCCGCAACGGCCATCGCCGCGCCGCCGCGCAGATCGGTCGCTTCAACTGCCGCACCGTGCAATGCGGAAACGCCAGTAATTACGGCAGTTTTATCAGTTACACGCACATCCGCGCCCATGCTGCGCAACGCCCCGACATGCTTATAACGGCTCTCAAAAATCGTTTCCTCAATCCGGCTATCGCCGTTTGCCAGGCAGAGCACCGCTGTCATCAGCGCCTGCGCATCGGTCGGGAAGCCGGGGTACGGCATCGTCCGTATGTACGGCACGGCGCGAAGCAGCCCGCTGCGTTCCAGAGATACACTGTTTCCGCTGACTGCAATCTGACACCCCGCCTGTTCCAGCACCTGCGTGCAGCTTTCGATATGCTGCGGCACGGTTCCGTCAATCCGGACAGATCCCCCTGCCGCCGCCGCTGCGCACAGATAGGTCACGGCTGCAATCCGGTCAGGCATGACGGCATACTCCGTGCCGGTGAGCGGACGCCCGCCGGTAATGACGACCGTGCTCCCGCCCGCGCCCCGGATCTCAGCGCCGCACTGATTGAGAAACTGCGCCAGATCAATAATTTCCGGTTCTCTGGCAGCATTGGTAAGGACGGTTTCGCCCTCTGCGCAGACTGCTGCCATAATCACGTTTTCCGTCACGCCGACAGACGGCACCGGCAGATCGATCCGCGTGCCGCAGAGCCGTTCCGCCTTGCAGATGATCCGGCCGTTTTCCTCGCGGATCTCCACACCCATCTGCCGCATGGCCGCAAGGTGCAGATTGATCGGCCTTGGGCCCAGTTCACAACCGCCCGGCATCGTCAGCGTACATTCCCGCATCCTGCCGAGGATCGGTCCGAGAAACATAATCGACGAGCGCATCGCGCGCATATCGGCATCAGGAATATCACAGCAGCCTGTGCCGGAGTACCGGACGCTGACTGTGTTTCCTTCCGCCTTGCAGCGGCAGCCGAGCCGGTTCAGGATCCGGCATGCCGCATAGACATCCGAAAGCTGCGGAACGCGGTGCAGGACGGTTTCGCCCCCGCAGAGCAGCGCCGCCGCCATCAGCGGGAGCGCACTGTTCTTTGCGCCCTGCACGGTAATTTCCCCGTACAGCGGTTTTCCGCCGGTAATCCGCAGAATATCATCTGTCATTTTGCATCACCTCTCGCATCCGGCCGCAGCCGTTTTGCTTTAGCGTATGCCGTACCCCGCCCGATGGTTCACGGACAGGCCGCCGGCCGCGTCATGCTTTGACGCCGGTCAGCTCCTTTACGACGTTCCAGATCCGTTCGTTTGTGTCTGTCGGGAACAGTGCGCCCGCGCGCTGCCCCATTGCATTGCGCTTTTCAGGGTTCTGATAGAGCGCTGTGATATGCTTCCGCAGGAGCTCCGGCGTCAGATCCTTCTGTTCGATCACGATTGCCGCCCCAGCTTTTCCGAGCACCATCGCATTGTGATACTGGTGATTCTCCGCGGCCGCGGGATACGGAATCAGAACCGAAGCCCGTCCGACCGCCTCCAGCTCGCTGAGCGTGGATGCGCCCGCGCGGCTGATGACCACATCGGCCGCCGCAAGGCAAATATCCATGTCATGAATATACTCTGTCACACGGATGCGCTTGTCCGAAGCGATGCCGTGCTGCTCCAGCGCCTGCGGCACGGTATCCCTGCCATGCTTGCCGTAAGCATGGATGTGGTTGATCTCCATATCCGAATCCAGATGCCACTTGATAAAATCCGGCATCAGATCATTCAGGCATTTTGCGCCCTGACTGCCGCCGAATGAAAGGATCGTCATTTTGCCTTCAAAGCCGAGCTGCCGTCTGGCCGCCTCACGGCTGCGCCGCGTCAGATCGCTGCGCACCGGCAGACCGGTCAGGACGGTTTTTGCCCCCGCGGGAAAATACTTCTTCGCAGCCTCAAAGGTCATCATGACCGCACCCGCCTTTTTAGCGAGCAGCTTATTCGTCACGCCGGGAAAGGCATTCTGCTCATGCACCGCCGTCGGGATCCCGAGCTGCTGCGCCGCACGGATCACCGCGCCCGACGCATAGCCGCCGGTACCGATCGCCAGATCCGGCTGAAACTGTTTCACGATCGCGCGGGCATGTCCGCCGGACGAGGCAAGATATCCAAGCGCCTTGATATTCCGCACGATATTCTGCGGACTGAGGCTGCGCTGAAAGCCCGCAGCCTTGACAAATTCCATCTTGTAGCCTGCCGCCGGAACCAGCTCGGCCTCCATGCCGTCCGGTGTGCCGACAAACAGAAATTCCGCATCCGGCACATGCTCTGCAATGATACCTGCGATCGCAAGCCCGGGATTGATATGTCCGCCTGTACCGCCGCAGGCAATCAGAACTTTCATAGCTTTGTTCCCCTCTTTGATCTGCTTTCCCGAAACAGCTCAGGATAATGTGCAACGATCATCGCGGTGTGATGCGGGATCGTCTTATGTTCCTCTGCAAGCCGCAGATACTCCTCCGGCTGCACCCATTTCGCGTCATCGGTTTCCCCTGCAAGCAGCCGGATCTCCGTCAGCGGCACGTCCTTCCGGACCAGGAAAAATGCATGGATGTAATCCGAACGGCAGTACCGTCCGCGGGATTCCAGCTCCTGCTCCGTCACAACGATGCCCGTTTCCTCCGAAAGCTCCCGCACGGCGCCCTGCGCTGCGGATTCTCCGGACTGGACACATCCGCCGGTGATCTCCCAGCGGCATGCATATTTCTTTTCCTTTGCGCGCTTTGTCAGAAGGATCTCGCCGCTGCTGTTCAGCGTCAGAATGCTGACCAGCATCACGCATCTCCCCGGCGGAACGCGCTGTCCCCGCTCAATCTTTTGTCCGGTGCGCGTACCGTCCCTGCGATAAAGATCCAGATACTCCGGCATCCTGCGTACCTCCCGTCACAAAAATCAGTCGAGCTTTGCCTGTCTGGAGATATTGAGCAGCACGCCCATTTCGGCCAGCTGCATCATGAGTGCCGTTCCGCCGTAGGAGAAGAACGGCAGCGAAATACCCGTATTCGGAATCGCATTGCTGACAACCGCGATATTCAGCAGCGCCTGCAAGCCGATATGCATGGTGAAGCCGACGGCGACCAGCATCCCGAATTTATCTCTGGCTTTTGCCGCGATATAGAATCCACGGAACACCAGCAGACAGAACAGCAGAATCACCGTGCATGCGCCGACAAAGCCGAATTCCTCGCAGAGCACGGCAAACACAAAGTCGTTCTGCGCTTCAGGCAGATAGTTGTACTTCTGTCTGGATGCGCCGAGCCCAAGCCCGAACATGCCGCCGGAGCCGATTGCAATCAAAGACTGACAGGTCTGCCATGTTTCATTCTGCATATACTCCTCATTGAACGGATCCAGCCATGAGAGAATACGGTTCTGGAAATAGCCGACGCCCTTGCTGTGCATCAGATACAGCACAACGCAGGTCAGGCCGACCGCACCGACTGCAATCAGAATCGCAAAATGTGTCGGTCTTGCACCGCCGACAAAAATCAGCGTCAGCGCAAGCACGCCGATGATCAGCGTACCGGACAGATGCGGTTCCTTCATCATCAGTCCCGCGATCAGACCGAGCATCAGCATATACGGCACAATGCCGTACCAGAATGATTTCATGCGGTGCTCGTTCCGGATGATCAGCATGGAGAAGAACAGCACAATCGCAATCTTCATCATCTCCGAGGGCTGAAAGGTCATGCCGCCGACTGCGATCCAGCGGCGCGCAAAGGTTCCCTGATCGGAGCCGATGCCCGGAATCAGAACAAGGATCAGCATGATAAACGAAACCGCAAATGCACTGCCTGATACCCAGAGCTTTGAGAAAAACTGATAGGGCACAACACTCAGGATGCCCATGATGACAAGGCCCGCACCCGCAAATGCGAGCTGACGGGTCGCGTAATAGGTTCCGCTGCGGCCGTCCTCGATCGCAGCCGGGTACGAGGCGGAGAACATCATCAGGATGCCGATGACCAGCAGCGCAATGACCACGCCCAGCAGCACGCCGTCCGCATCGCTGTGGATCAGACGTCTGCCCTTTCCGGCCGGACGCACCCTGTTACGGGTGCCTGCTCTTGATGCTTTCGCAGTTGTCGCTGCCATTAGTATCCGCTCCTATCTGCGTCCGGTTCAGAGCTGAAGCAGAACGGCAATGACGCCTGCTGCAAGACCGGTCAGCGAGAACACTGCAACGATCTTGTATTCGCTCCACTTGCAAAGCTCAAAATGGTGGTGAATCGGGGACATTTTGAAGATTCTTCTGCCCTCGCCGTATTTTTTTCTTGTGTACTTGAAATAAAGCGTCTGGATGACAACGCTCAGCGCATCGAGCACATAGACAATGCCGACGAGCACGAGCAGCAGATGCATTCTGCACGCAACGCCGATCGCTGCGAAAGCACCGCCTAAGTACATCGAGCCGGTGTCGCCCATAAAGCATTTTGCCGGATGGAAATTCCAGACCAGGAATCCGAGGCAGCCGCCTGCAATCGTGATCGCATACAGCGACAGCTCCGGCTGCATCAGCTTGGCACAGAGCACCGTCAGCACGAGCATGGACACGACCGTCACGGAGCCGCAGAGCCCGTCGATGCCGTCGGTCAGGTTGACCGCATTGATGATATACATCATGAACAGCATCATCAGCGGGTAATAGAAAATGCTGAGGTTCAGCTTCACGAAGATCAGGTCAACCGCGGTATCGGTATCGCCCAGTGCATACATGATTGCCAGAAATGCCGCACAAAATACAATCTGGAACAATATTTTTTGCTTCGGGTTCAGTCCCTCGTTGCGCTTTTTGACAGCCTTGATGAAATCATCGGTGAAGCCGCACGCACCGGAATACAGCAGCGAAAACAGCATGACCGTCAGCAGGCGCAGCGCCCTGGTGCCGGTATCGGCTGCGGTTGCATCCGCGCCGCCCATGACGCGCCAGACCGTATAGCCGAGCGCGGTCGCTGCAAGGCTGCCCGCGATAAACAGGAAACCTCCCATAATCGGCGTCCCCTGCTTGGATTTATGCCACGCGGGGCCGATATCCAGGATCGTCTGTCCGAAGTGAATGCGGCGCAGGAACGGGATCAGTACAAATCCCAGCAGTGCCGCGATGACCGCCGCCGTCACCGCCGCACATAAATTCAACCAAATCGGCATGATATCCTCCGTCCGCGGCAATGCCGCAGTTTCAAAAACAGATTACGCTTTTTCTGCAAAAATCCGCTTGGCAGCATCCGCGACCAGCTCGCGCTCGTCCATGTGCAGATGCACGCCGCCCGCAATGATCTGATAATCCTCATGACCCTTGCCCGCCAGCAGCACGACATCGCCGGTCTTGGCCTGCTTCATCGCAAGGTAGATCGCCTCCGCACGGTCAGGCTCAGTCAGGTAAGGTACGTCGGTGTCCGTGAGCCCGGCCAGAATATCATGAATGATCGCCAGCGGATCCTCATCACGCGGATTGTCGGATGTGACCACGACCAGATCCGCAAGATTTGCTGCCGCACGCGCCATTTTCGGGCGCTTTGCCGCATCGCGGTTTCCGCCGCAGCCGAATACGGCAATCAGCCGGCCGACCGTGCATTCCCGCAGGCTTGCAAGTGTTTTTTCCAGTGCATCCGGTGTATGCGCGTAATCGCAGATCACCGTGAAGTCCAGCGCCGTCGGGATGACCTCGCAGCGGCCGCGCACACCGGTGTAATCGAGCAGCAGCTCCGTCATGACGTTCATCGGCAGGCCGATCCGTCTGCCGACCGCAAGCGCCGCAACCGCATTGCTGACATTGAACATGCCGGTCATGCGCATGGAAAGCGGCATGGTGCTGCCGTGCAGATGCAGCGTGAATTTTGTGCCCTCTGTACCGAGTACGATTTCATCCGCCATCGCATCAAAGCGGTCACTATCCTGCTGACGGATTCCGTAGGTGATCTTTTCACAGGCAGTTTCGGAAAAGAGCCGTCTGCCGTAATCGTCATTGCCGTTGATGACCGCATAATCGCAGATATCAAACAGCATCCGCTTGGCAAGGTAGTAGTTTTCCATCGTGCCGTGGACGTCCAGGTGATCCTGCGTCAGATTCGTAAAGACCGCACATGCAAAATGCGTCGGCCCGATGCGGTGCTGCTCCAGTCCGAAGGAGGACACCTCCATAACGACCGTCTTGACACCGGCATCCGCCATTCTCCGCAGCAGTGCAAAGTAAGCATCCGTCAGCGGCGTCGTATTCGGTGAGGGAAGGATCTCGTCCCCGATCTCATACTGCACGGTGCCGATCAGGCCGACCTTTTCCCCGGCCTTTTTCAGCATCTCCTTGATCAGCGTCGCGGTCGTGGTCTTTCCGTTTGTACCGGTCACACCGATCATGCGCATCTGCTGCTCGGGATGCCCGTACCATGCGGCACAGAGGTCCCCGTAGGTTTTGCGCGTATCAGTCACCAGAATCTGCCTGTCGCCGAGCCCGAGATCGCGCTCTGTCACGACCGCAGCCGCGCCCTTTTCTAGCATGGCCTTTGCAGCATCGTGCCCGTCATATTTCTGACCCTTGATGCAGACGAACACCATGTCCGGCTCCAGCTTCCGGGTATCATCCGTCACGCCGGTTATTTCCGTATCCGGCAGCGTTGTTCTCAGCGTTTCCAGTAAGGTATACAGCTTCATGAAACTCTCCGTTTTCTCCGTCCGGAGCAGAACGCTCCGTATTTCCGGCTCAATTTCTCCGCATCGGCAGAGAACAGTTCCCCCGCCGGACACCTGAACCGGCATCCGGCGGAAGAAAGGATTGAGCGTCGCTTGTGTAAATAATTATCCGCGGTCGTCATCCGTACCGAAGCTCAGCTCGATGACCGACCACTTCTCGACCATCGTACCCGGCCGGATATTCTGATGCGTCACCTGGCTTGCACTGTGCGTGGAGCCCTTCGCCACATAGTTCAGACCTTTTTCCTCCATGACCTCGTTGACCTGCTCCAGCGTCATGCCGGTGCCTTCGATCGTCGGCACCTCGATCATTTCCGAGCGCACACTGCTTTCGGTGTAAAGCATCACCGTGCAGCCCTTCGCCACATTTGTTCCGGTGATCGGCATCTGCATTGTGACAATATCGCCGTCGCCGGACTTCTCATATTTCAGCCCCTGCGACTCCAGCATCTTCACTGCCTCATCGACGCTCAGGTCAATGAGCATCGGCACCGTGATGTCCTTGTGCGCCGCTTCCTCCTCGGTATACTCCGGATAGAATCCGAGATACGGCAGCGTCTTTTCCATCACGGAACGGCAGTACGGTGCGCAGACCGTTGCGCCGTAGTAGCGCTCATCGCCGCTGTACGGCTCATCCGCCATGATCAGCAGCACAATCTCGGGATCGTCAGCCGGTGCAAAGCAGCAGTACGATGCGACATATTCATAGGCAGGCCGTTTTTCCAGCTTTTCAGACGTACCGGATTTGCCGCCGATCTTATAGCCTTTGATGTACGCATTGCTCTTGGAATTGCCGTCCACGACGAACTGAAGCGCGCGGCGCATTTCCTCCGACGTTTCCTCGGAGATGACCTGACGGCGGACCTCCTTTTCATGGGACAGCACAATGTTGCCGGATTTATCCACAACCTTGCTGACCACATAGGGTTTCAGCAGATAACCGCCGTTGACAACAGCTGCATAGCCCGTGACCATTTCAATCGGCGTCAGCGAATTGTTCTGACCGTAGGCACTGGCCGCAAGATCCACAACGCTCATTTTGTTGAGCGGCGTGCTGATCGAGCCGCTCTCGCCCGGCAGGTCAATGCCGGTTTTTTCGCTCAGGCCGAATGAATCGAAGTATTTGCAGAACAGATCCTTGCCGAGCCGCTGTCCGATCTGAATGAACGCCGGGTTGCATGAATGCAGCAGAATCTCCTCAAAGGTCTGCGCACCGTGACCGGGCTCACCGACGGAGCAGTGGATCTTCTGACCTGCAACGACCTCATAGCCGTGGCAGACAAACGTATCTCCGTAATAGCTGATCTTGTCTTCCTCAAGACCCGCTGAGGCGGTAAAGACCTTGAACACCGAGCCCGGCACATAAGTATCTGAAATGCACTTGTTGCGCCACTGGGTTTCATGTGCCTTATCCAGCGCATCCTTGCGCTTATTCTCATCCTGGATGCTCTCAATCTCGGCAGCCAGCGCCTGATCATAGACCTCATAAGGATCGTTCGCATCAAAGCCGCCGGAGGTCGCCATTGCAATCACCGCGCCGGTTTTTGCATTCAGCATGACGCCGCAGCCGCGCTGTGCAACCTTGAACGTATCCACCATGTCGTTGACTGCGTTTTGCAGATAGGTCTGAACGGTCATGTCCAGCGTCATGTAGACGTCGTCGCCGTCCTGCGCCGGATAGGTTTTGGAATAGCGGTAAGGCATGGCATTGCCGTTCGCATCCACCGCCGTGATATTTCTGCCGTCGATGCCGGACAGATATTTGTCGTAGGATTTTTCAACGCCGTAAAAGCCGTGGCCGTCCGCCCTATTAAAGCCGATGACGGAGGCGGCAAGCTCATTCTGCGGATAGTACCGCTTGGTATCGGAAAGGCGGCTGATGGAGGAAAGCGAAATCGTGCGTCCG
>JAFZBC010000279.1:0-4064 GCA_017561965.1 Oscillospiraceae bacterium | reverse complement strand
GGACTGGCTCACCCATGCAGGCGACAAGGTGCTTGCGACTGTGACAAAGCGCGGGGAGCGGCATTCCGAGCATGTGGTGCGCGTGGATGTGTCGCTCGGCAGTGCGGATTCCGCAAAAGCCTGCGCAGAAGCGCTCGTGACGGTCAGCGGTGTGCCGGTCGAGTTTCCGCCCGATGTGCTGGCGGAGGCAGAACGCCTTGAGGCAGCGGGCATTCCGGAGGAGGAACTGAACGGCAGACTGGATCTGCGGGAGCCGGAGGACATCATTTTCACGATCGACGGCTGGGACGCAAAGGATCTTGACGACGCAATTTCAATCGCACGGACAGAGCAGGGCTACCGGCTCGGCGTGCATATCGCGGATGTGTCGCATTATGTGACGCAGGATTCCGCGCTGGATAAAGAGGCGATCTCCCGCGGAACGAGCATTTACTACGCCGATCAGGTCATCCCGATGCTGCCGAAGGCGCTGAGCAACGGCATCTGCTCCCTGCATCCGGATGTGGACAGACTGGCATTTTCCGCGCTGATGGAGCTGGATCATGAAGGCGAGCTCCGGAGCTGGCGCTTTGAAAAAACCGTGATCCGCTCCGCGGTCAAGGGCGTATACCGCGAGGTCAATGCTGTGCTCGACGGCACTGCTTCGCCGGAGCTGGAGGAAAAATATGCGGCAGTGAAGGAATCTCTGCTGCTGATGAATGAGCTGAAAGAGCAGCGTCTTGCTGCGAGAAAGCGCCGCGGCGCACCGTCGATCGAGGCGGAGGAAAGCGCGTTCCTGCTCGATGAGAACGGTGTCTGCACCGATGTTGCACCGCGGACACGCGCAGCCGGTGAGGAACTGATCGAGGAGTGCATGCTGCTGGCCAATGAGGCGGCGGCACGGCTCGCAAAGGAACGGCATCTGCCGTTTGTGTACCGTGTCCACGCAAAGCCGCCGGAGGAAAAGGCGCTCCGGCTGGCAGAGGCGCTGAACCGTCTGGAGATCCCGCACCCCGCGCTCGACGATCCCAAGCCGAAGGATTATGCGCAGGTGCTGGCAAATGCAGCGGACAGCCCGCTGAAGCCCGCTGTGCATCAGATGGTGCTGCGGAGCATGTCGAAGGCGGATTACGAAACCGAACCGGTCGGACATTTCGGTCTGGCACTTTCAGATTACACGCACTTCACCGCCCCGATCCGGCGTTATCCGGATCTCGCGATCCACAGACTGCTGACGGCGTATCTTTCCGGCGAAAAGCCCGAATATGCAAAGAAATTCGCAGAGGATGCCGCGCAGGCCGGTACGAATACCGAGCAGCGCGCCATGCAGCTGGAACGCGACTGCGACGACCGCTACCGCGCGGAATGGGCAAAGCAGCATGTCGGGGAGGATTTTGACGGCGCGGTTTCCGGCCTGACGGATTTCGGCATTTATGTGATGCTGCCGAATACCGCAGAGGGGCTGATCCCGCTGGATTCGCTCCCGCTCGACGAATATGTCACGGACGGCTTCTATTCCATGAAAGCAACCGGCTCGAAACGGTCATTCACGCTCGGAATGCCTGTGCGCGTGACGATCACCCGCGCAGATGTCAACAGCGGAAACATTGATTTTTCGCTTGCGGATGCAGAACCGGCATCCGGTCAGAATACAGAATCATGAACCCGGAGGATTTCGGATGAAAACCTATACCGACGATGCGCTGGCGCGCACGATCTATCAGCTGGCAGCGCAGCGTATGCAGGCAGCCGGACAGCAGATGCCCTGCTCGGAGGCGGTGTTTTCCGTCATGACGGGCGCGGCGCCGGACGGCGTTTCCTACCGGCAGATCGGTCATCTTGAGAATGCGGATTTTCTGGAGGCAGCGTATATGCTGCTGCTCGGCAGACCGCTGGACGAGCCCTCGCGCAAAACCTGGCAGAGCAGTCTTTCGCTGCCGAAGCAGGCGCTGCAAACACTTGTGCTGAAAACGATCATGCAGTCCGGCGAGTATCAGAAAAGCCGGATCCCGCTGACGGACTGTCCGTTCCCGCTGTTTGAAGGGGAACAGAAGAACCTGCTGATCTCCTCGCAGGCACTGCCGGAGCGACTCGTTCGGATGTATCAGAAAATGCCGCGCTTTATGCAAAAGCTGGCGAAAAAAGCCGCAGGAAAGGAGTGAACGCATGGCCGAAACCAGAGTCTATATGGATCTGTCACGGCTTTGCCTGACGACGTTCACCTCCGGCATTCAGCGTGTCGCAAAGGAAATTGTGCTCCGGCTGCTCAGGGATCCGTCGATCTCGCTGACGCTGCTTGCGGATCTGCCGACGCATACGGCATGGCGCGTGCTGCCGCAGGAGGCATTCATCAGATATTATACCGAAAAAGAAGGGAGCCCCTACGGCACCGGAAAGCCACAGATCATCCGGCCGGAGGACATCCCGACGGACGCGGTGTTCTTTGATATTGACAGCGCGTGGAATATGCCGATGCACCGCTGCTGGCTGTTCCCGAAGCTGAAAGAGCGCGGCGTGACAATCGTGTCGCATCTGTACGATCTGATTCCCGTCACCGAGCCGCAGTATTTCCATTCGATGACGATGCGGCAGTTTCTCTCATGGACGACTGCCGTGCTGCAATATGCAGACCGCGTCATCTGCAATGCAGAGGCGACGAAAGCCGCGCTGCATACGCTCTGCGATCAGCTTGAACTGGTACCGCCGCCGTGTACGGTCATTCCGCTCGGTGCGGATTTTGCGAAGAAAGCCGCCGATACCGGAAAGCTCGATACGGTGCTGTTTGAAAAGCTGACGCCGCAGCGCTATCTGCTGATGGTCGGCACGATCGAGCCGCGGAAGAATCATAAGCTGCTGTTTGACGCCGTGGAACCGCTCGCAGAACGCGGGATCAAGGTCGTATTTGCGGGACGGCTCGGCTGGAACATGGACGGCTTTGCAAAAGAAATCTCAAAGCACCCGAAGAACGGCAGCGATCTGTTCTTTGTGCAGGGGCCTTCGGACGCAACTGTGCAGGCGCTCTATCAGAATGCGCTGGCTGTCGCGTTCCCGACGAAAAACGAGGGCTTCGGCCTGCCGATCGTTGAGGCATTCTGCAACGGAACGCCCGTGCTTGCCTCGGATATTCCCGTGCTGCGTGAGGTCGGCGGGGATATGGCGGACTATTTTGACAATACCAGCGTGGATTCGCTGCTGGAAGCGGTTGACCGGCTGCTGGCCGATCCGGACGCCTATCAGAAAAAGCGCGATGCGATTGCCGCATACCGTCCCCGCACATGGGATGCGACTGCGGCCGATATGGCCGGGGCGCTGCGGAACGCTGGCAGCATCCGCGGGACAGTTCCGGCAGATCTCCGTGTATCGCAGATGGTCGTGCTCACCGCCAGAAATGACGATCTGCTGCGGACACTGCCCTATCTGGACGCCTGTATGCCGTTCATTGAACGGATGCTGGTCTGCTGTCCGGAGCGGAATATAGCGGAGCTCAAAGAAAAATGGAACGGCCGCATACAGCTCTCGTTCTTCACGGATGAGCAGCTGCTTGACGGTGCGGAGCTGCCGAAGGATCACAGCACGCGCAATTTCTTCCTGCGCTGCCTGATGATGCGACGGGCGCCGCTCGACGATGTGTTCATCATGACAGACGACGATTACCGTCCGCTGATGCCGCTCACGCAGGAGGTCTTCCTCAAAAACGGCCGGTATCAGGCGTATTACTGTTATGATCTGCGGAAGTGGCGCGGTACGCAGGGGGATTATACCTCGTTCGACCGCTGCATGTTCCGCACCCGCGACCTGATGACAGAACACCGGATGCCCGCGCTGATGTATGCATCGCATCAGCCGCAGATCATTGACCGGCGGCTGTTCCTGGAAATGCTGGATGCCTTCCCCGGCGTTGAAACAACGGGCGCCGATGAGTGGGGCACCTATTTCAATTACTGCATTGCAAAGCACCCGGAGATGTTCGCCGCGGAACGCTTTGTCACGATGGGCTGGCCGGGAAGCATCTCGGACTGGCCGCTCTGGTGTCAGCCGAAGGCGCTGCTCTTTGAGAATTTCTACGATGTGCTGTATGCAGACGG
>JAFZBC010000278.1:0-3760 GCA_017561965.1 Oscillospiraceae bacterium | reverse complement strand
ATAGAAATTCTCCTGCAAAAAGATGTCCTCGCAGTGTCCCTTCTGGATCCTGCGCACCAGACCGAACGGCCGGATGCTGCCGGGGAGGACGGTCATTCCCGTTTCCTCGCGCACCTCGCGGATCAGTGCGTCTTCATGCGATTCATCCGCTTCGATGCCGCCGCCCGGGAATTTATAGTAATCGTATTTCAGGCTGTGTACCATGACAAGCTGCCTGTCCCGTACAATGATCCCGCGCACGGACGGGCGCCGCGTGACGGTGCCGCCGGTTACGTAATCCTTCGTGTCGAGCTCGAAAAGCAGCCGCATGTCAGCCGCGTTCTGTTCCTGCTTCATGTTCTTTTTCAATATTTCGCCTTTTTGGACTGCGCGGCCCATACAATCAGCAGAACGGCTGTCACGATCGCGCCGAGGATAATGCTGTAAAAGATCACGCCTTTGGTGTAGGTGAACTGCTCCACGTTGACGAGTGCATTGCCGTCAATGATCTCGCTGTGAACAAATGCGAGCGAACAGATGCCGAAGTGAACACTGTCTTTCTCGTAGGAATCTGTGCCGACCGGCAGCTTTTCCTCATATTTCCGGGCAAGACGGTCAGCCGGGCGTTCTCCCGCCTGTGCACATTGCAGCTTCCAGAGAAGTGCGTTTGTGTTTTCATCATCCGCCGGTGTTGATTCCTTGTTGTAGATATAACAGTTATCTGCACGGATGATATCGCCGTCTGCGGCAAATGTCACGGTCTGCAATGCTGCGCCGGATTCGTCCGTCAGTGTGACGGAAACCGGCGTGACCTTATTGTTTTCGATTTTGTATGCGTCCAGACGCACGGGGCTGTCCGGATATTGCCGCAGCGCATCTGCAAGCGCTGCGGCTTCGGGCATCTGCGCAAGCTCATTGACACGGATCAGCCCGAAGCAGTGCCGTACCCAGTCACCGCTTTCGCCGCGGTCACTGTATACCATTGCAAAGATGCCGGTCGAGAGTGCATGCCGGCCTTCGCGGTTCAGCACAATGTCTGCGACATCAAATGTGCAGTTGGAAAACGTGAAGTTTCCGACGAGGCCGGTGTGGATTTCTTCTGTATAATCGCTCAGCGCGGAACGGAGCATCAGAATGCCGCCGTTCTTTTTTTCGTCGTCTTCGTTCTGCGGTTCCGCAAGCGGAAATGTCATTTTTTTCGCGTATCCGCTCATGGCGCCGGTCAGAGAGCTTTTGCCGGCAAAATAGAGCAGCGCGCCGCCTGCTGCATCGGCGATCAGAATGACCGCCAGCATTGCGGCAAACCAGATGAAAAATCGTTTGACTGTTTTCATGATGTTATGTTATCCTTGTTTATGCTTATGGTTCTGTCTGTTGAGATGCCGCGGGAATGCGGCAGCGGAACATCTGTCATCGGATCGTGATATAGGATGTCAGATCCTCGCGCATGCGCAGTGCTTCGCGTCTTGCGGCACCTGCAAAGTCACGCTCATCGCAGCCTTCCTTTTTATATGCGCAGAGAATCGCGCGGGAGCTGTTGACGATGGCACCGAGGCCGTTCTCGTCAAAGCCGCCTGCGATGCCCGCTGCACCGCCGCCCTGTGCGCCGTAGCCCGGCACCAGGAACATCGTGTGCGGCAGACGCTTTCTCAGTTCCACGAGCTGCTCAGGATAGGTCGCGCCGACGACCGCGCCGACAGCACTGTAACCGTAGGTGCCGACGGTGTCCTCGCCCCATTCCTCGCACTTGTCGCCCATTCTTGCATAGAGCGGCACGCCGTCGATCAGGAGATCCTGAAATTCGCCGGAGGACGGATTCGAGGTCTTGCAGAGCACGAAGATGCCCTTGTCCTTTTCGCGGCAGACGCCCAGCAGCGGGGAGATGCCGTCCGTGCCGAGGTAGCCGTTGACGGTCAGCGCGTCCGCACCGAAGGGCTCGCACTCGGTCGTGCCGATGACGCAGGAGCCGAGATGCGCCGCGGTATAAGCCTCCATGGTCGCGCCGATGTCGTTGCGCTTTGCATCCGTGATGACGTACATGCCCTTCAACTTTGCATAGCGGATCGTGCGCTCCATGGTCTTGACGCCGTGATGGCCGTACATTTCATAGTAAGCAGCCTGGAGCTTGACCGCCGGGACGATGTCGCACAGCGCGTCAATCAGCATCTGGTTGTAGCGGAAGATCGCCTTGGCAGCTGCCTTGAGCGTTTCGCCGTCCTCCTCCAGAAAGCTCTTCCGGATGTACTCCGGAACATATTCCAGCTTGGGATCAAGACCTGCAACGGTCGGATTTTTCATACTGATAATCTTTGCAATCAGACGGTCAAACGACATGGTTCGTTTCCCCTTTCCATTCAGATTCGTTTGCGCATTGCGGAAGAACCCATAATACGCAATCATATTATACCACAACAAATGCTGCCGCGTCAAGAGGAACGGGATTTTTGCACGCGATGACAGCGTTTTCTTTTTCTGCGGTGCGCTGTTCCCTTATCCCTGCGGAAACGTCAGCAGCTCTTAAGAATCTCACTGCGATGAAAACAATGCGTTTCCTTTATTACGGGATTCCAGAGGGATAGTATCCCTTTGGCGGGGTATGGGTGAATTTGCGGTGCAAACTCATAGCGAAGCGGGCGAGCGCTCCATTATCAATCCGTCGGAGATACCGCTTTCTCAACAAGCAGAACCGGGCGCCGACTGTTTCCGTCAGCGCCCGTTCTCTCTTATTTTCCGCAGTCCGGCGGCAATGCCCCGTTCAGACGTAGTCTACGACGTTGACCCAGCGGGAGAGCAGGGCGAATTCCTCGGGGCTGTTCTCCTTGACGGACTGGGACGCCGCAACGATCGGCATCCAGTTCTGCACATACTGCAAAGCCGTATCGCTCATTTTGCAGAAGGTTTTGAGATACTTCTTTGCAAAGGCCTCGCCGTTGTGCAGCGTCAGATACAGATACGTCCGCGCAACATCCGCAGAGGCATTGCCCTGCGTGGCATGTGCCCAGTCAATGATGAACGGCGTGCCGTCCGGGGTGATGATGACGTTGGACGGGTTGAAATCGCCGTGGCAGACCTTCTTGTGCTTCGGCATACCCTCCAGGCGGGTATGCAGCTCAAAGCGGATCGTCGCCTCAAACTTGGAGTCGCTGATCTTGCGGTGCATCTTATCCTTGAGCTTGGTCAGCAGCGGCGCGCGCTTGGTGTGGATCTCCATTTGCAGCGCGACGAACTGTTCCAGATATTCGTCCAGCTTTTCCGGATTCTCGTCCATGAGCTGCTGGAGCGTCTTGCCCTCGATATAATCCGAACGGATGGCCCAGCAGCCGTCAGACTTAAAGACCTCCAGAAGCTGCGGGATATGCAGATCGGTCTCCTCGACGCGCGCCTGATTGAGCGCCTCGTTCAGAACGGCTGCCTTGGAATATTCCGGATCGAACAGCTTGACGACCGTGTCGCCGTCGCGGTACACGACCTTTGTCGGGCGGGTTGCAATGACCTGTTCCTGCTTGTAAACCATAAGATAACCCCCTTTATACCGGCTCACTGTTGTTGCCGTAATATGCATTCAGATACATCTGACGGATTTCGCTGATCAGCGGATAACGCGGGTTGGCACCGGTGCACTGGTCGTCGAATGCCTGCTCGCACATCGCATCCAGACGGTTGAGGAAATCCTCCTCGTCAATGCCCCACGCCTTGATGCTGTCCGGAATGCCGATCGTCGCTTTCAGCTCATTGAGCGCCTTGATCAGCGCTTCGAGCTTGTCGCGGTCGGTGCGCCCCT
>JAFZBC010000277.1:0-16277 GCA_017561965.1 Oscillospiraceae bacterium | reverse complement strand
TGATTGCGCCCTCTCCGTGCAGCTTTTTCACCTTGACCGTGCTGCCGACCGGCGTATTTTTCAGTGTATTCATAATGATCCTCCTGCATCCAGCGCATCCGTCAGGTTAAAAAGAGCAAACCTGTAAACCGGAAAGCAAAGCCGCTCCAGGCCTCCGTTTGATAAGCCGTTCCTCCGGTTAGGTTATCCTAACCTCTGTATTTATTATACCGGAATCGGCAGCGTTTGTCAAGACGGGACTGCAAGTTTTGACAGAACGACGAAACGCCGGAACTGCACTATCAGCACTTTGTATGTTTTACCGAACGGCAAATGCGCCCCTCCGGTTTGCCGCCGGAGAGGCGCATTTTTCTTCTGTTTCCGCAGTCAAATCAGTCTTCGCCGAACCGGTTGAACCATGCACGCTCCTCAAACGGGCGCTTCTGCACGGATTTCAGCGGTTCCGCTGCCTTGCCGACCGGCAGCACGCAGACCAGCTCATAATAATCCGGCACGCCGAGCAGCGCCGCGATGCGCTTGCCCTGCTCATCGGCATCCGTCACATGCCCCTCGATCCAGCAGCTCTGGTAGCCGAGCTGCACTGCCTCCACCAGAATATTCTCAATAGCCGCGGCATAATCCTGCACACAGAAGCAGCGCTCCCGGCCGAAGCCGTCGCGGTATGCAACGATGCGCTTGGTCAGCACGCAGATCATCGCCGGTGCGGATTTGCAGTCCGGCAGATCCAGAATCGAAAAGATTTCCTTCAGCAGTGCCGGATCGTCCACGGCAATCAGCGAGGTCGTCTGCTTGTTGCAGCCCGACGGTGCCGAAAGCCCGGCCTCCAGCAGCGTCGTCAGATCCGTGCGCGGGACAGGATCCGGCAGATAGGAGCCGCGGTAGCTTTTGCGTTCAAAAATCGCGTCCATGGGATCACCTCAATCTTTCAGTATTTTCAGCGCACCGGTCGGACAGGCCAGCGCACATTTTTGACAGACTTTGCAGAATTCTGCAACGGCGGGATCCCGGAATTCCGGCCTGACAGCAGTCGGGAAGCCGCGCCCGACCAGCCCGAGCACGCCCTTTTCCGCAACCTCGTCGCAGATGCGCACACACAGGCCGCAGAGGATACATTTGCCGTTGTCCCGTTCAATGCAGACAAGTCTGCGCTCTTTTTCGGAGGTATGCTTCACACCGTCCAGCCGCTCCGGATGAATCTCCTGCTGCTGCGCGTAGCGGATCAGCTTGCAGTCGGCATAATCATGACAGCCGCATTCCAGACAGCGCTTCGCCTCTGTCACAGCGGTATCGTCCGTCAGGCCGAGCGTGACCGGTGCAAAATCCTTGGCACGCTCCGCCGCCGGACGCACCGGCATCTGACAGCGCGGCTGCTTCTCACGGTCCGCAAGATCTTCCGCGGTGACGTTCTTCCGGGAGTAATACGGCGCGCGGTACGGCCGCATTTCGCCGCGGAGTGCCGAATCAACGACCGCCGCACAGCGTCCGGCCTCACCGATGGCTTCAATCGCAATGGATGCGCCGCGGTTTGTCAGATCACCGACCGCATACACATCCGGCAGATTGGTCAGGAACGTCGCGGGATCGGCCTCGACCGTGCCTTTTTTCGTCAGCGTGATGCCGTCCAGACCGGCCGGATCCGGCTTCTGCCCGATGGCCATGATGACCAGATCGACGTCCAGCGTTTCAAATGCGCCCGCAACCGGTACCGGCGAGCGCCGACCGGAGGCATCGGGCTCCCCAAGCTCCATGATCTGCAAACGGATCTGCTTCACATGCCCGTTCTCCCCGATGATCTCCGCAGGGTTCGTCAGGAATTTGTAGGTCACGCCCTCCTCGATCGACTCCTCGATCTCGATGTCCTCCGCGGGCATCTCGCTGCGCGTTCTGCGGTAGATGACATACACCGTTTCCGCGCCGCAGCGGATCGCCGTGCGGCAGGCGTCCATCGCCGTATTGCCGCCGCCGCAGACCGCGACCTTTTTGCCGGTCAGGTCAGGGATTGCGCCCTCGCCGGAGCTGATATCGTGCAGGAACTGAATGCCGCCCGTCACGCCGTCCAGCTCTTCACCGGGCACACGCATCTGCATACTGCTCCACGCGCCTGCCGCAAGGATCACCGCGTCAGACTGACTGCGCAGCTGCTCCAGCGTGATATCCGCGCCGATCCGGACATGATTCTTCATGGTGATGCCGAGCCCTGCAATCTCCGCAATTTCGCGGTCAAGCACATCCTTCGGCAGACGGTACGCCGGAATGCCGTAGCGCAGCATGCCGCCCATGTTTGCCGCGGCATCGTACACCGTGACGCTGTGGCCTTTCAGCCGCAGATAATATGCCGCCGTCAGACCAGCCGGGCCGCCGCCGACCACAGAAATCTGCTTGCCGGTATCCGCAGCCGGTTCCGGGCGGTAGGTGTCGCCCGCAAGATCGCGGTCAGCCGCATGTGCTTTCAGAAAGGCAATCGAAAGCGGCGCCTCGACCAGTCCTCTGCGGCAGTTCTGCTCGCAGGGATGCGGACATACCCGGCCGATGGATGCGGGCAGCGGGATCTTCTCCTTGATGATCTCGACCGCGCTGCGGAAATCGCGCTGCGCGATCTTCTTCACATAGCCCTGACAGTCCGTTCCGGCAGGACAGTTCAGCTGACACGGTCCGCGGCAGTCGCCGGTGTGATCGCTCATCAGCAGCTCCAGCGCGATTTTCCGCGAACGGTTCACGCGCTCCGTATCAAAGCGGATGACATAACCGTCCATCGCCTTTGCAGAGCAGGCGCGCAGCAGCTTCGGCACGGGTTTGCCGCGTCCGTCATCAAGCACCTCCACGGCACAAAGGCCGCAGGCACCGTAGACGCGCACGCTGTCGTCATTGCAGAGATTCGGAATCTCAATTCCGTTCTGCTGCGCGGCATGCAGGATGGAAGTCCCCTCCGCGCAGGTACAGGGCACGCCGTTGATCGTAATATGTATTTGATTCATGGTTCTCCAAAAACCTCACGTAATCCTTACAAAGAATACCATTATCCTTACAAAATGTGCGCATGGAATGAAATATGCATCCGCACAGGAACCGGCTCCACCCGGTTACTGTACGGTGACGGCGCCGAATTTGCAGACCGCCATGCATTTGCCGCAGTGAATACATGCATCCGGGGCGATTTCATGCGCTTCTCTGACGGCGCCGGAAATCGCGTAGACCGGACAGTTTCTTGCACATGCGGTACAGCCGCGGCACTTCTCCGGGTCGATCGCATAATGCAGCAGCGCAGTGCAGGTGTGTGACGGACATCGCTTCTCCTTGATATGTGCTTCAAACTCGTCACGGAAATACCGCAGCGTGGAAAGTACCGGATTCGGCGCTGTCTGTCCGAGGCCGCAGAGCGCACCGTCGCGCACGGCGTTGCAGAGCTCCTCCATGAGCTCGATATCGCCGTCCTGCCCTTCGCCCTCCACAATCCGCGTCAGAATCTCCTGGAGCCGCTTCGTGCCGATCCGGCAGTGAACGCATTTGCCGCAGGATTCCTTTGCGGTGAAATCGAGGAAGAATTTTGCCATGCTGACCATGCAGGTCGAATCATCCATGACGACCATGCCGCCGGAGCCCATGATCGCGCCGGTCGCGGCCAGCTTTTTGTAGTCGATGACCGTATCCAGCAGCGATGCGGGAATACAGCCGCCGGACGGGCCGCCCATCTGCACGGCCTTGAACGTGCCGCCGTTCCGGATGCCGCCGCCGATATCAAAGATGACCTGCCGCAGCGTCATGCCCATCGGAATCTCGACCAGACCGCCCCTGCGGATCTTGCCGGTCAGCGCAAAGACCTTGGTGCCCTTGGAATCCTCCGTGCCCATGGCCGCGAACGCCTCGCCGCCGTTGGTGATGATCCACGCAACATTCGCAAAGGTTTCCACATTGTTGATGTTGGAAGGCTGATTCCAGTAGCCCGACTGTGCCGGGAACGGCGGTTTCAGCCGCGGCATCCCGCGCTGTCCCTGGAGCGATTCGATCAGTGCGGTTTCCTCGCCGCAGACGAACGCGCCCGCGCCCGCCTTGATCCGGAACTCACAGGAGAAATCCGAGCCCATGATGTTTTTGCCGATATATCCGGCCTCCCGCGCCTCGAAGATCGCTTGCTCCAGACGCTTAATCGCCAGCGGATACTCCGCGCGGACGTAGACAATCGCCTCCTGCGCGCCGATTGCATAGGCGCCGATCAGCATGCCCTCAATCAGCGTGTGCGGATCCGATTCGATAACGGCTCTGTCCATAAACGCGCCGGGATCGCCCTCGTCCGCGTTGCAGATCAGATATTTCTCGTCACCGGCAGCCTGCCGCGCCGCGTTCCACTTGAACCAGGTCGGGAAGCCTGCGCCGCCGCGTCCGGCCAGCCCGGAAACCTTGATGCATTCGATCACGTCCTCCGGCGTCATGCCGTTTTCAGCGGAAAGGATCCTGCCGATTGCGGAATATGCACCCGCTTGTTTCGCGCTTTCAATGGATTCGGGGTCAATGATGCCGCAGTTGCGCAGCGCGATGCGCGTCTGCTGCGTCAGAAAAGCATTGTCCTCCGGTGTGATCATCAGGTCAGCTATCCCGGATAGGTCGCCGGTTATGGCTGCCTCCGCGATCGCCGCCGTATGCCGGGGCTGTACCTTCACCAGGCGCGCCAGCAGCCTGTCGTCCTCGTACAGATCGACAATCGGCTCCAGCCAGCACATGCCGATGCATCCGACCGTGCTGAGCGTGATATCTTTTCCGGCCAGCAGCGGAAGCAGCGCACTTGCGACCTTGTGCGCACCGGCTGCAATGCCGCAGCTGCCCTGTCCGACCGCAATCCGCCTGCTCATTCCGCCGCCTCCTTTGCCTGAATATCCTTGAGGATTTCCAGCACCAGCTCCGGTGTCAGGGAGCCGTAGGTGCTGTCATTGATCATCATGACCGGAGAAAGCGAGCAGCAGCCAAGACATGCAACGATACTGAATGAGAACAAGCCGTCCTCGGTCGTGCCGCCGTTTTCAACATGCAGATACTCCTGCACCGCCGCTGCAATGCGCGCGCTGCCGTTGACATGGCAGGCTGTGCCGTCGCAGAGCATGATGAGATATTTTCCGACCGGCTGAAACCGGAACTGTGTATAAAAGGTCGCAACACCGAACACCCTTGCAGGCGTATCGCCCGTGCGCTCCGCGATGCAGTAGATCACATCCGACGGCAGATAGCCGTAGATCTCCTGCGCGTGCTGAAGAATCGTGATCAGGCTGCCTTTCACATCGGCATATTCTGCAAACACCGGTTCCAGCAGCGAAAGGTCGCTGTGCTGCCTGCTGCATTCACAGTTCATGGAAACTCCTTTCCGCACGGCTGTCCCGTGCGCCGCCTGTTCCGGCAGACGGACGCCAAAAGTATCATTTCCCGGATACGGCAGCCTGCACGGCACACCGCACAGAATCTCCGTATATATTTTTATTATACCATAGTATCTGCTGCATTGTCAAGGAAAAAAAGCGGCAATGCACCGGTTTCCGATGCATTGCCGCGGCAAATTCTATGATATGCTTACTCTGTACGCAGTGCGATGACCGGATCCTTCTTGGCGGCCAGTCTTGCGGGAATAATGCCCGCAATCAGCGTCAGCAGCACGGAAATCGCCACCAGCGCCGCCGCATAGACCGGGCGCAGGAACGCGACATGCGCAACGCCCGATGCCTTCTCGATGATCATATTGACCGGAATATCCAGCAGCACGGTGACTGCCACGCCGATCAGACCGGCGACCAGTCCGACGATAAAGGTTTCCGCATTGAACACATGGCTGATATCCCGCTTGGACGCGCCGATCGAACGGAGAATACCGATCTCCTTGGTGCGCTCCAGCACCGAGATATACGTGATAATGCCGATCATGATCGACGAAACGACCAGTGAGATCGACACAAAGCCGATCAGTACATAGGACACCATATTGATGATCTTCGTGACCGAATTCAGCAGCAGGCCGATATAATCGGTGTATTCGATCTGCGCATCCTCGTCCTTCTGTTCGTCGTTGTAGCGCTGAATGAAGTCCTCGAATTCCTCCTTCGCCGCAAAGCTCTCCGAATAGATCCGGATCGCAAACGGGCTGTCGGGATCGCGCAGGCCGAGCTTCTGCAAATTGCCCTCATAGGTGTTGTCCGTGGACTGCGCAAGGATCTGCTGCTTGAACACTTTGAGCAGCATCTCCTCATCCATGGTCTTGAGCGCGGCCTTCATGCTCTCGCGGTCCTTCGCCGGATTCAGCGATTCCGTCAGTGCGCTGACTTCCTCCTCGCTCATGCCCGCGATTTTCTCACGGAGCGCATCCGCCGTCAGCTGGGACTGCATCATCTCCGTATAAAGTTTCAGCAGCGTGTCGTCGTCCAGCTCTGCCAGCATGGCCGGATCCGGATCGGTGCCCGCCTGCTCCGCCAGCATCACCAGCAGTGCGCCCTGTCCCTGCTCGGTCGCGGCAAATGCCTTTGCGTCATCCAGTGTGATCTTTTCCGTAAACGTCGGCGCGACCGCCGCGACAAGCTCCTCGTCGCTCATGGATTCCAGACTCTTGAGCACATCCTCCGGCTTGATCGAATTGCCGTACATATTGGAGAACATCGTCTGGAGCTGCGCAAATTCCGCTTCGCTCAGGCCGTCCAGATAGTCATACACATCGTCGATCGTCACATCGTCATGATCCTCAAACTCATAGCCGGTAAAGACGTCCTTCTCCGGATCATCCTGCTGTGCTTTGACGATCTCCGTATCCGCGATCTGATCGAGCAGCGTATCCACGAGCTCCTGCGTATAGCAGATCGTTCCGGGCATCAGCGCACCGCCGACCGCACCGGCCTTCTTCCGCACGATACCGGAAATATGCACCGGTATGCCGTCATCGACCTTTTTCGCCATGAATTCGTCATCGCGTGTGCGGTCCTTCCAGCAGTTCGCAGCCTTGTCGAATTCGTAGTAGTCGGTGTTGAGGATCACGCTGAACTGCATGTTCATGAGATCCTTATAATTGTAGCTTGCGGAATATGCTTCGATCGGTTCACCGGCCATGACCTTTGTCATCATGTCCGAGATCTCGTTCGGATCCCGCAGGCCGAGGCCGTAGAGCGTCATGCCGTTGATCTCGTTGTATTCATCAACCACGAGAACGGTCTCGTTCATGTTCTCCGGCCAGTGGCCGCTGATGACGTCATACTGCTGGTCAAGCAGCTCGCGGTCGCCGTAGAGCAGCGTCCAGATGTCCATGCTGTTCGTGCTCGTCTGCATCATCTCCGCATACGACGACGACATATTGTTCATGTCGTAGCCGAGCGCCTGATAGTAGGCATCCAGCAGCGGGTTCGGGTTGACCGGCGTGACCTTTTCACTGGTGTCCGCAAGGAACACCTGCGGCTGGATATTGTAATTGTAGGCGATATTGTAGGCTTTCAGCTCATCGGCATGATCCTCAATATACTTCTTGAAGCCGGCCATGTCGTTCTGCTTGACCTCGGACATCATCGAATTGAGCATTTTCGCTTCCTGCCCCGTCGAATAGACCTTGTCAAGCGGGTGATCGTCGGTATGCTCCGCCTGCCCCGTCACATTCTCGATCAGGCTGGACAGATCGACCGACCGCGACATGATCGTCAGCGGATATGAGGACAGCGTGTTTTCCTGTACGGTATTGATAAAGGTCTGGAAGCCGTCTGACAGCGAGAGAATCAGCGAAATGCCGATGATGCCGATGCTGCCCGCAAAGGCCGTCAGAATGGTTCTGCCCTTTTTCGTCAGCAGATTGTTCAGCGAAAGCGAAAAGGCCGTGGCATTGCTCATGGAAACCTTTTTGTTTTTTTTCGCGTTTGCGGCCTCCTCCTTCTCCATCTTTTTCAGCACCTTTTTGCGGTCGGCGGAAGCCTGCTTTTCAGAGTACGGCCTGGAATCGCTCACAACCTTGCCGTCCAGCAGACGGATGATGCGCGTCGCATACTGCTCCGCGAGCTCCGGGTTATGTGTGACCATGATGACCAGTCTGTCCTTTGCGATCTCTTTCAGCAGATCCATGATCTGCACGCTCGTTTCGGTATCGAGCGCACCGGTCGGTTCATCCGCGAGCAGGATCTCCGGATCGTTGATCAGCGCACGCGCGATCGCAACGCGCTGCATCTGTCCGCCGGACATCTGGTTCGGCTTCTTTTTCAGCTGATCGCCCAGGCCGACACGCTCCAGCATTTTCGCTGCGCGTTCGCGGCGCTCTGCCTTGGAAACACCCGAGAGCGTCAGCGCCAGCTCCACATTGGAGAGCACCGTCTGATGCGGAATCAGATTGTAGGTCTGGAACACGAATCCGATCGTGTGGTTGCGGTAATGATCCCAATCTCTGTCCTTGTATTCCTTCGTGGACTTCTCCGCGATGGTCAGGTCGCCTTCCGTGTACCGGTCAAGACCGCCGATGATATTCAGCAGCGTGGTCTTGCCGCAGCCGGAGGGTCCCAGCACAGCGACGAATTCATTCTGACGGAACTGGATGTCAATTCCTCTGAGTGCGTGTACCTCGGAATCTCCCGCAAGATAATCCTTGGTAATCCCTTTCAGTCCGAGCAAATGTATCACAACCTTTCAAAGTTTCATATTCCGGCATCCCGTACCGAAATATGAAAGGAATATACCATAAGAATGTGTATGTTCTGTGATACGGAACAGATTTCGGCGTTTTGTGCATCCGTACAGTTTTCTGTCCTCTATTTTGTGCATTGTTCCAAATCTGAACGGACAGGGCTTGACAAACCCCGCTGCGATATGTATAATAACAATCGTTATATAACACTTGTTATAAAGGAGAGCACAATATGCCGCCGAAAGCAAAAATCACCGCAGAAATGATTGCGGAAGCCGGTCTGACGATTGTCCGCACATCCGGTTATGAGGCACTCAACATCCGCAGTGTCGCAAAGCAGCTCGGCTGTTCCACCCAACCGGTCATGTACCATTACCGCACGGCAGAGGCACTGAAAGAAGCCGTCTGCACGCTGGCCGATCACTTCCACACTGCATATCTGATGCAGGAGGAGCCCGGGGATCCGCTGCTCGGCATCGGCCTGCGGTATATCCGCTTTGCCGCAGAGGAGCGCAATCTGTTCCGGCTGCTGTTTCAATCGGGAATGCTGAAGGATACACCGCTCGGTGCGCTGACCGCCGCGCCGGAGAATGCACCGGTGCTGAACGCGGTCGCGGCAGAGGCCGCACTGACACCGGAACAGGCCGAGGCCGTGTTTGCCCAGCTGTTCATGACCGTACACGGGTGTGCAAGTCTGCTCGCAAACAACGCCATGCAGTACGATGCCGCGTACTGCGAAACCCTGCTGACGCGCTGCATGAACGGCGCCGTCGCCGCACTGAAAGGAGAAGCCCATGAAGAAGCTCTATGACAAAAAACCGGTTCTGTTCGCAATTCTCTGGATCGTCATTTATGTGGTCGGATTCGGCTCGGCCGGGCTCCAGACAGAGAACGCCGCACTGAATTATGCGATTCAGCTTGCAGTCGGGCTTGTGATCTGCGCGGTGCTGCTTGGTTTCATCCGGAAGCATCAGCTGGCGGAGCACTTCGGGCTGTGCAGCTTCCGCGGGGATTTCAGGCGCTTTCTGTACCTGATCCCGCCGTTTGCCGCCGCGACGTTCAACATCTGGAGCGGGTTCGGTCTGCGGGAGCAGACTGCCGCGGCGAATCTCCTCGGCGTGCTTGCAATCGGCGTGATCGGCCCGTTTCTGGAGGAGCTGATTCTCCGGAGCATCCTGTTCCGCGCCATCGCGCAGACGAATACGCGCCGTGCCTTCTGGTTTGCAGCACTGAGCTTCGGCATCGGGCATGCGGTGAACATCGCCTACGGAGCGCCCGCCGGTGAAACGCTGATACAGATTCTGTTCGCCTGCTGCTTCGGCATTTGCAGCGGCGCGATCCTCTATACCGGAAAGAGCCTGCTGCCGTGCATCCTGCTCCATATCCTGCACAATTCGCTGAGCTTCATCGGCCATACGGAAACAGAGCATACTCTGCTGCTGATCCCGGTCTGTCTGATTGATCTTGCATACGGCGCATATCTGCTGTATACACACAGAAAGGAATGCCCGCTGACTGCCACGCCGTATCCTGCAGAGTCCTTGCAGTAACAGCGCCTGTACGCGCCGCAGGAAAGAATCTGCCGGAGCGCTTGCATTTCTGCCGGAATCGTGGTATAATGCTACATGAAAAGTTGAACGAAACGGAGGAATGCAGCCGATGCGAACGGTACCCCGCGTGGCCTGTATCAATGATCTGTCCGGCTTCGGCAGATGCTCGCTGACAACGGCGCTGCCGGTGCTGTCGGTCATGGGCGTCCAGGCCTGTCCTGCGCCGACCGCCGTGCTCTCCAAGCATACCGGCTTTCCGCAGTATACCTTTACCGACCTGACCGACACGCTGCCCGCCTATTTTGAGAGCTGGGCAGATCTGGACTTCGACTGGATTTACAGCGGCTTTCTCGGGTCGCTCGGGCAGATCGGCATTGTCAAGGAGTTCTTTCAAGCGCAGAAGCTGAAAAATCCTGCGTGCAGGATCCTGCTGGATCCGGTCATGGGCGATGACGGCAAACGGTACAGCACCTATACCGAGGCACTCTGCAATGCGATGCGCGAGCTCGTCGCAGAGGCCGATGTCATCACGCCGAATATTACGGAGGCCTGTCTGCTGACCGGAACGGAATACCGCGGTGAATGCCTGACCGCCCGCGAAGCGGAACAGCTTGCCGAAAAGCTGCTCCCGCTGGGCTGCCCCGCAGTCGTCATCACCGGCATTGTGCAGGAAAACACGATCGGCAACCTGACGTATCAGGACGGCAAAACGGTCTATTCTGCCGTTCACCGGACAGAATGCCTGTTTTCCGGCACCGGAGATCTGTTCGCGTCCGTGCTCTGCGGCGCGCTGGCAAACGGTGCCGGGCTGGCGGAGGCTGTTTCTGCGGCAGGTGCATTTTTATCGGAAGTCACGCAGGATACCCTGCGGCAGAATACACCCGCAGCGGAGGGCGTACTGCTGGAACCGCTGCTGTACCATCTGGGAGGGATGCGTTTTGACGCCAAACAAGGAGAATGAAAAGCTGATCCATACCGTGCAGGCCGGACTGTTTGCGGCGCTGACCGCACTGCTGACAGCAGCACTGCATATCCCGGTCGGGAACGGCTATATCCACTGCGGTGACGCGGTGATCTATCTTGCGGCAGCGGTGCTCCCGATGCCCTTTGCAATCGCCTCGTCCGCGATCGGCGGGATGCTCGCAGACCTGCTCTCCGGCTACGCAGTCTATGCGCTGCCGACATTTCTCATCAAGGGGCTGCTCGCGCTGGCCTTTTCCCGGATCGGCGGAACGCGGAAGCTGGAACCGCGGCGCATTCTGGCAATGGTCGTCTGCGGACTGATTTCCGTGGTCGGCTACTGGATCACGGCGGTGATCCTCTACGGCGGCTGGAAGGCGCAGTTTCTCGGCACGGTGCCCGGCAACTGCGTGCAGGCAATCGGCTCCGGCATTGTCTATGCAGTCATTGCAGTGGCCATGGAACGGATACACGACCCGCGGCTGAAAATGATTTAATTCAATTATAACAGGATGCACTGTTTCCCGCTGCGGAAAACAGTGCATTTTTCTGTATGTTGCAATTTCCATATTGCAAAGTATCCGATTATATGATATAACCGGGCAGTGCCCCATGTTTCACAAAGCGATACTGTGCAGTTTTTACTCCCATGCAAAAAAATTAGATTTATTTTTTACTGCTCCCATTGAAATTTGCGAAAGAATATGATATAATAATAAAGCTGTGCGATCCGGAGCGGATCGCCAAATTTATGTTCTGACAGAAAGGAAATGGAAAATCATGAAGGGTTTCAGAAAACTGGCTGTAATGCAGGCAGCCTGCATCCTGGCAACAGGCGGCGCCGCTGCGGTTCCGTTGTCACCGGTACCGGCGATGAGCGTGACTGCGGCGGACTATGAGGAGGAAACATACGGGGATTTTAAGATCCATAAGTATGAAACCTACATCGAGATCGCCAAGTATACCGGAACGGACACCGAAATCACGGTGCCGGATATGATCGACGGTCTGCCGGTGCTGAGCATCGGTGCAAGTGCGTTCAGCACCGGTCTTCCCTGGGGGAACGGCGTTTTTGAGAAGATCGTTTCGGTCAAGCTGCCGAAAACGCTGCTGAGCATCGGCAACAACGCATTTTATTACGATGAATCACTGGCGTCGATTGAGATTCCGGATTCCGTGACAACAATCGGCAGCTCGGCTTTTAACCATTGTACAGCTCTGAAAAGCGTGAAGCTGCCGAAAAAGCTGAAAGAAATCCCGCGCTATGCATTTGCGGACTGCACTTCACTGGAAACGATCAGTATTCCGGCGGCCGTAAAGACAATCGAGGAATACGCATTCCAGAACTGCGCCGCCCTGCCGGCAATCAGTATTCCGGAAAACGCAGTGCTGAATTTCTCTGTCTTTTCCGGCTGTACTGCACTCAAGGATGTTACGATCCCCGAAAGTGCAACGCTGAAAGAGAAAACCGGATACATGAGCACCTCTCCCGGAGAAAACATGTTCACAGACTGCAAAAGCCTTGAAACGATCAAGCTTCCGGCCAGTTTCGGAACGGTCCCGAAGGAAATGTTCAAGGGCTGCACCGCACTGAAAGAAATCGTCATTCCGGACAATTATACATATGTCGGCGCGAGCGCATTTGAGGCTTGCTCTTCACTGACAGAAGTTATTGTTCCTGAGAATGTCACCGGGATCTCCTTATACGCTTTCCAGGACTGCGCAAGACTGGAAAAGATCACGTTCCTGAATCCGAAATGCAGCATATACAGCAATTCGATCTCCAATTATACGCTGAACGGAACCCTCTATTACAACGGTGTGATCTGCGGATATGAGAACTCCAAGGCACAGACATTCGCGGAGGAACAGGAATATGAATTTGAAGTGCTCGGTGAAATCCCGACGGCCACCACAACAGCTGTCACCACGACCGCTCCGGTTACAACAACGACCGTGACAACGACAAAAGCACACGTCACGACCAAGGCAGTTACTACCACAGCAGCTCCGGTCACGACCAAGGCAGTTGCCACCACAGCAGCTCCGGTCACGACCAAGGCAGTTGCCACCACAGCAGCACCGGCTACGACCAAGAGCGTTGCCACCACAGCAGCTCCGGCTACGACCAAGGCAGTTGCCACCACAGCAGCTCCCGTCACGACCAAGGCAGTGGCTACCACAGCAGCACCCGTCACGACCAAGGCAGTTGCCACCACAGCAGCTCCGGTCACAACCAAAGCAGTTACTACCGCGCCCGCAGTGACAACCACAACACCGGCCACAACGACCGCGGTTCCGCCGAAGAAGGTCGTCAGAGGCGACTTCAACGGTGACAGCGAGGTTTCCGTGGAAGACGCACAGCTCACACTGAAAGCATATACACGGCACGTTGCAGGTCTGGAAAGCACACTCACCCCGGAAGAGAAAGCAGCCGCCGACGTCAACGGCGACGGCGATGTTTCCGTGGATGACGCACAGCTCATTCTCAGATACTACACAGAGAAGTATGTTGCACGTAAGGATGACTTCACATGGGATGACCTGCTGAAGAAAAAGTAAGCATAAACCTGAAAAGAACCAGCGCCGCCGGTCAAAGTTGTCCGGCGGCGCTGATCTTTTATTTCAGGCTAAGTATATATTGCTTTTTTTAAGATTTTATGGTATAATAAATATATTGCGCAAAAGCGCATGACAAAAATTTTTTACAGAGAGGGTAATCACAATGAGAAAACTACGAAAAATGGCAGTTTTGCAGGCGGCGTGCCTGCTCATGACCGGAACCGCAGCAGCGCTCCCCGTTCTGACGGGTACTGCAATGACAGCATCTGCTGCACAGTATGAGGAAATACACAGCGGAGATTTCAGCGCCCGGAAGTATTCGGACGGGATCGTCATCACCGGATACTTCGGCAAGGCAACAGCGCTTGAGATCCCGGCAGAGCTTGACGGTCTCCCGGTACGCGGGATTTACAGCGGTTACGATAATTCCATATTTCGCGGCAAAGGCGAGGTTGCTTCCGTAACGCTGCCGGATTCGCTGCAAGCGATCGGCGCCGGTGCATTTATGAACCTGCGAAACATGGAGGAAATTACCATTCCCGATTCGGTCACATCCATCGGAGAAAAAGCTTTCTACGACTGCGGCTTTCTGACAAAGGTCAAACTCCCGAAAAAGCTGGACGTAATTCCCGCAAGCTGCTTTGAAAACTGCTCTTATCTGAAAGAGATCACCATGCCGGAGGCGCTCACGGAGATTCAAACGAATGCGTTCAAAAAATGTGTGGATCTGAAATCCGTCAGAATCCCCCAAAACACAAAGTTGGATAAAGACGCATTCAGACAGTGCGAGAGCATGACGGAAGTGACACTCGGCGCCGGCTCAGTGCTGAGCGGCGAAGGTATTTTCATGGGATGCAAAAAGCTGGAAACAATGCATCTGCCGAACAGCGTGACGACCATTCCGAATTACACATTTGAAGGCTGCCACGCGCTTGCTTCCGTCAGGATCCCGAGATTCTGCACGCGGGTCGGAGAATCTGCATTTGCAAACTGCCGCAGCCTCAAAGAAATCACGCTTCATGAAAATGTCAAATATGTCTGGGAGAATGCGTTCCTGAACTGCACGCAGCTGGAGAAGATCACATTTTTCAGCAGCAGCTGCCAGATCGACGATTCTGCCTCAACGATCTGCAATGAGAAAAAAGACGGCAAATATGTGTTCAGCGGCACGATCTGCGGTTTGTCCAAATCAACTGCGAATTCCTATGCAGATAATTACAAGGTGAAATTCGAGGCACTCGACACGGAAACCGCCCCCCTGACAGGCGACGGGAACTGCAACGGCGAGGTCAGCGTGGACGACGCACAGTTCGTACTGAAATATTATGTCAACTGTTCCGTTGCCATATTAGTGCAGGATCTGACAGTCATGGAAAAACACAACTGTGACGTCAACGACGACGGAAAAGTGGACGTCATCGACGCACAGTGCATCCTGGTCTGGTACGTCAACAACAAGGTTGCGGAAAAACCGCTCTCCTGGCAGGACCTGCTCCGGAAGTATTAAGATCATGCAGAAAAGAGCCTGCGGCTGAAAAGCCGCAGGCTTTGTTCATATCAGAATGCCGCTGCAATGGTCGATCTCATGCTGGATAATCTGTGCGGTATAGCCCTCAAACTTCCGTTTCTGCGGCCGCATCGAGAGATCCTGCCACTTGACCGTGACCGAATGATACCGCTGCGCAGGGCGCTCTCCCGGCAGCGACAGGCAGCCCTCCTGTGTTTCATAAAGCCCGGACTTTGCAATGATCTGCGGGTTCAGCATCACAAGCGGCAGTTTGGTACCCGGCGGCAGAATCGCAATGATGCATTTCGGCACGCCGATCATGTTCGCCGCCATCCCGACACAGCGCTGCGCATTGGCCAGCAGTGTTTCGGAAAGGTCGCGTGCCGTTTGCAGATCGGCGTTCGTCGCCTTTTCGGCGGGCTTTGAAAGCAGCACCGTATCCCGGCAAACCGGTCGGATCACAGCAATCCCCTCCCCTCCAGATAATCCAGAAACGCTGCGCATCCGCGGGAAATATCGCTGTATGCGCTCTCAAAATCGCCGCTGAACCATGGGTCGGAAACATCGCGGGGCTGCTCCGTAAAGTCCAGCATCCGGTAGACCTTCTGATCGGGATCGCTGCCGATCACATGCCGCATGTTCCGCAGATTGAACTGCTCCATGGCAATGATGTAATCATACGCAGCGTAATCGCTTTTGCGGATCTGTACGGCGTGACGGTTCTCGCACGGAACTCCCTTGCGCCGAAGAATCTCCCGCGCAGGCGGGTAAACCGGGCTTCCGGTATCACCCCAGATCTCCTCCGTGCTGGTTGCACTGGAGGCAATCAGAAACCGGTCTGCAATGCCGCGCTTTCTGACCATATCCTTCAAAATCATCTCCGCCATCGGGCTGCGGCAGATATTGCCGTGGCAAACAAACATAACTTTTATCATAGCCTGAAACCTCCGTGATTTGCCGTGTTTTGCCGCGATTTGCCTTTGTATACTTTGACGAACGGGTGTAGTGATTCTGTCAAAATTCGGGGCGAACTCGGCAAATTGCGGCAAATCTTAGCATTCTAAGGACATCGTTAGTAGTA
>JAFZBC010000276.1:0-6208 GCA_017561965.1 Oscillospiraceae bacterium | reverse complement strand
TCCTCCTACGGTGAGGCCAGTGTGGAAGGCCTCGGATTCGCCATTCCGATCAACGATGCGGCAGAAATCATCAAGTCGCTGATCAGTGACGGCTATGTGACCGGCAGACCGCTGCTCGGGATCAGCGGCACAACGGTCACGGAAGAACAGGCAGAGCGCTATCACATTCCGCAGGGCGTGTATGTTTACAGCGTTTCTGAAAAAAGCGTGTCCGGATTGCAGCAGGGTGATGTGATCACTGCCATCAACGGCACAGAGATCACCACCATGGAAGAGCTGAACGAGCAGAAGAATCTGTACAAAGCCGGTGAAACCGTATCACTCCGCGTCAGCCGCGGCGGCGAGAGCATAAATGTGCAGGTTACCTTGCAGGAAAGCCGGCCGGAGGAATAAGATTCCGTTTCCGGAACGTCTCCGGTATCCCTTTCGTTTCCGATCTCATAACCGAATCTCAGAACAAGCACCGCCTGATGACACATCAGGCGGTGCTTGCTTTGTCATGTATAGCATCGAATGCAGATGCTGCTGCCGCTGTTGACAAAATGCCCGCCCCGTGATATAATAGTGCTGTAAATAAGCAGGGGGAGCTTGTAGAGCAGGCTGAGAGGGCGCGTCAACGTGCCGACCCGGAACCTGATGCGGATAATGCCGCCGGAGGGATCGCGGGATCAGTACGCCGACCGGTTCTCTGGAAGCCGGTCTTTTTATATCCCCTGCCAATCAGAAAGGAAGTATCATTATGAAGCAATCCCGCACCAAAATGATCGTGGAGGGTGCCATGCTGCTGGCACTCGCAATCGTGCTGAGCCTGATTACGCCGTTCCAGAAGATCCTGCCGTTCGGCGGCTCCATCACACTGGTTTCCATGCTGCCGATCTGCATTTTCAGCATCAAGTACGGCGTCGGCAAGGGGCTCGGCGTGTCGTTCCTGTTTGCCGTGTTCCAGTTCGCGCAGGGCACCATCAAGGACGGACTGTTCGGCTGGGGACTGACTCCCGGAATGCTGATCGTCTGCATTCTGCTCGATTATTTCCTCGCCTATACCGTGATCGGTCTTGCGGGATTTGCGCGGAAAAAGGGGCTGCCCGGCTGGATCACCGGCACCGTCGTTGCACTGACGCTCCGGTTCCTCTGCCACTTCTTCAGCGGCGTGTACGTCTTTGCCTCGACCGGAAAGATCTGGGATAATCTGGATTTCGTCGCAGAAAACAAGTATATTTACAGCCTGATGTATAACGGCGCGTACATGCTCCCTGAGATCATTCTGACCGTGCTTGTGACCGTGATCCTGTTCAAGATCCCGCAGGTGCGCAGACTGATGACCGGCGCCGGTGCGGTTTCCGGCGACGCTGCCAAGGATGAGGAGAGCAAGAGCGAGAAATAAGCATTGCAGAACAGCCAAATCAAAAGAGCGCTTCCCGCAGGAGGCGCTCTTTTTATACTGTGTTCTCTTTAATACCGCATAGCCTCAATGGCCTGATATGCCCTGTACAGCGGAACCTCCTCATCCGGGAGCGCCGTGCTTTCGCGCAGCAGGACCCCGCCGAAGTCAGCCATGGCGGAATCCGTCAGCACAATGTTCTTTCCGTTCGTCAGGGTGATCACCATCCGCATCCGCTGTTCCTTGAAGAAGCGCTTACGCATTCTGATATACCGCTCTGTCCGGATATCGCTGATTTCGTGCACGGCGATCCGTTTTTTGCAGCATATCTGCCTGACCGTCACTGCATCGTCCTCCACGGTGACGACTGTCCGCACGGTCTGTTCCAGGATAAACAGCACGATTGTGACCAGCATCAGGATGACGGAACAGATCAGCCCGAGCGTCATTTCCAGCACAACAAACACAAATGAGAGGGTACAAAAAAGCGAAAAAACTGCAATGAGAATGAGCACAGTGCTGATCTTTTCATGTCGGATTCTGAATGTCATAAAGCTCCTCCCGTTTCTCTGACAAAGACCGGCAAACCCGTCCGGCAGTCTGTCCTGTTTCCACTGTAAGAATGCATGCAATACCGGCGCTTTATTCGCGTCCGGAAAGCGGTGTGTAGTCCTCCCATTCCTTGACGGCGCGGTAAGCCGGACGGATGATCTTGCTCGCACCGAGCAGCTCCTCCAGCCGGTGTGCCGACCAGCCCGCGATCCGCGCGACCGCAAAAATCGGCGTAAACAGCTCATTCGGCAGATTCAGCATCCGGTAGACCATGCCGGAATAGAAATCGACATTTGCACAGACGCCCTTATAAATCCGCCGCTCCTCCGCAATGATCTGCGGGGCAAGCCGCTCGACGGTTTCATACAGTGCAAACTCGTCGGCGCAGTGCTTTTCGTCAGCCAGCTGCCGCGCATAGCTGTGCAGGATCGTCGCGCGCGGGTCGCTCTGCGAATACACCGCATGTCCCATGCCGTAAATCAGTCCGGCATGATCAAACGCATCCTTATGCAGCAGCTTCCGCAGATAATCCGAAACCTCCTCTTCGTCCTTCCAGTCGTGGACGCGTTCCTTCATATCGTCGAACATCTGCACGACCTTGATATTCGCGCCGCCGTGCTTCGGGCCTTTCAGAGAACCGAGCGCCGCCGCCATGGTCGAATAGGTATCCGTGCCGGAGGACGAAACCACATGCACGGTAAACGTCGAGTTATTGCCGCCGCCGTGCTCTGCATGCAGCACCAGCGCAAGGTCAAGCAGCTTTGCTTCCAGCTGCGTGAATTTCTGATCGTTGCGAAGCAGGCTCAGCAGGTTTTCCGCTGCGGAGAGCTTCGGATCCGGCTGATGCAGAAACAGGCTCTTGTCGTTTTTATAGTAGCGGAACGCCTGGTAGCCGTAGACTGCAATGGACGGGAACTGTGCAATCAGCTGAATGCACTGGCGCAGCACATTTGCGATGGAGGTATCGTTCGGGTTATGGTCATAGGAATACAGCGCAAGCACGCTCTTTGCAAGCGTATTCATCATATCCTCGCTCGGCGACTTCATGATGACGTCACGCGTGAATGACGGCGGCAGCGTCCGGCAGTTCCGGAGCAGCGCGCTGAAATCTTCAAGCTGTTCTTTGCTCGGCAGCTCACCGAACAGCAGCAGATAGACAGTTTCCTCGTAACCGAAGCGGTTGTCGCTGACAAAGCCGTTGACGAGATCCTCGATATGATAGCCGCGGAACAGCAGCTGCCCCTTGCCGAGCTTGGTTTCACCGTTTTCCTCGGTTCCGGGGATGATCTGGCTGACATTTGTCAGGCCGGCACAGACGCCCTTGCCGTTGATGTCACGCAGACCGCGCTTGACGTCATATTTTGTATAAAGCTCCGGGTCGATCCGATAGTTCTGCCGACAAAGCTGTGAGAGCTCCTCAATTTTTGTCTGTGTGGTATAGCGGTTCCATTCGCCCATGCTGGATTCTCCTTTCTTCATGTGTTGTGCGATCTGTATAAATCACGGCAGGCGTCAGAACAGGCGCCTGCCGGAATCCTCAGCGTATTATCACAGTAATACTTTATTATCAGTATATCATATTCTGTGAAAAAAGTCAAGCGCTCTGAACGGTTCAAGTGCACAAAAAAGTGATCAGAATCCTTTACAAACTACGCTGTTTGTCATTCCGCTGTCAGTTCTGCACGGAGAAACAGAAGGAGCTTTTTCTCGCGGCGGGAAACCTGCACCTGCGTCATGCCCAGCGCCGCCGCCGTTTCGCTCTGTGTGCGCTCCTCCGCATACCGCATATGGATGAGCCTGCGGTCGCGTTCGGGCAGCAGCGCCAGCGCCTGCTCCAGCGCGATATGCTCCTGCAGGCGGTTTTCCGGCGACGGTACCGGCACATCCAGCACAGCGTCGCCGTCCTCCGTGCTGCCGGTCAGCGAGAGCACCGGCTGCGACGCACAGAGAGCCTCCGCGGTTTCGGCCTCAGAAATGCCGAGTGCCTGCGCGATCTGCCGGACGGTCGGCTCCGCGCCGGATTCCTGCCGGAGCCGTTCGGCCTCCTGGGCTGCACGGCGGGAGAGCTCCTGCAAATGTCTGCCGATATGCACGGCGCCGCTCTCCCGGAACAGCCGCTTCATCTCCCCGAGAATCACCGGAACCGCATATGTCGAAAAGCAGACGCCGCGACCCGGATCAAAGGCATTCGCCGCCTTGACCAGCCCGAGGCAGCCCGCGGAATACAGCTCCTCATATTCGATGCCGCGCGCACGGAACCGGTTTGCACAGAGATGAACCAATCCCAGATGCGCCTCCGCATCAACAGCCGGCTTCCGGATCTGTTCCATGCAGCAGCTTCTTTCGCATGGTGACGGTCGTGCCGCGCTCCGGCCTGCTTGTTACGGTCAGTTGATCGGTAAAGCTCTGCATCACCGTGAAGCCGAGCCCGGCGCGCTCCTCTGCGGGTGCACTGGAATACAGCGGCGTCATGGCCTGTTCAATATCCGCGATGCCGCATCCCCTGTCCGCGATGCGCACGTAAATGACGCTGCCGGGCAGCAGGCGGACGGTCACTGTGATGCTGCCGATGCCGGTATTGCGGTACGCATGGACGATGCAGTTTGTGACTGCCTCAGAAACTGCCGTCCGCAGATCGGCAAGCTGCTCCACGGTCGGATCCAGCTGCGCGGCGAATGCGCAGACCATGGTACGGGCAAAGCTCTCGTTTTCGGAGCGTGCGGGGAATGTACATTTCAGTTCATTGAGCGTATTCATGTTCCGGCTCCTTTCCTTCCTGCTGCGGCGTTTCCGTGACGCGACTGCGGATCACCGCCAGCCTGTCCGCGCCGGAAATGCGCAGGACCTTGCGGATCTGCTGTGAAGGGTTGTGGATCTCCAGCCTGCCGCCGTACTCCTCCGTCAGCCGCGATCTGCCCATGATGAGCCCGATGCCGGAGCTGTCCATAAAGGTGACATGTCCGAAGTCGAGCACAACGACCGGCGGGAACTGCTCCCGCACGGCAAAGTCAATCTGCTCGCGGATCTCTTTTGCGTGGTGGTGATCAAGCTCGCCGCTGAGAAACGCGGTCAGCTTCTGGGGTTCCTGTCTGAGTTCAACCATAATGAGGCGTCCTTTCTTTTGAAGATACTGATATTGTACCGCATTTCAGGTGCAAAACCTGTCGAACCGGCGGGCAGCGGCGGGCAGCGCCCGCATGCATTGATCTAAAGCTCTCCGGCGGGTCAGCTTATATCATAAAGAATAATGCTCTCAACTTGCTTTTACCGCTTTATATGCTATAAGGCGGCAGTGCCGCCCTCCGATTTCACTCCCGTTCTGCGAAGCAGTCACTTTTTTGCGTTTCTCCCATTGCACTTTTCATTATAATATGCTATAATATGTTTACCGGAAATACCGGCCTGCCATTTGAATACTTACGGGGAGGAACCGTTATGAAAACCAGAATGATCATTGCGCTGCTCGCAGCACTGACGCTCTGCGGCTGCACCGCCGCACCGCAGAACGGCGTATCTCCAACCAAAACAGACGGCGAAAGCTCTGCGATAGAATCGGTCGCCGAATCGGAGGATGCCGCGCCCGCTTCGTCCGAAGCACCGGAGGAATCCTCTGAGGAAGAGGAAAAGGAACCGCCGACCAGAGATGTCGGCGCGGTGGATCCGAATGCAATCACCTTTGACGACGGCGATATGCACTCCGGCCACCAGATGGGCGAGGGCGGCGACGAAGCCGATATCGAGCTGTCGATTGCAGAGCTGGACGGCGACAAAAAGCTGAAAGTGCATGTTCTGCGCGACGACCCCGCAGCCGACTTCGGCGTTCCGAAGATCGTGTTCAATCTGCCGAAGATGATGGACAAGGCACGTATCGGAGATATTGCACATATCAGCGTCGATTTCACCTGCGTCGGAAATGAACTCTGGCACAATGACGACGGCACGGAGTCGCTGGTCGTCGGCAATTTCTACGGTGCGCTGATGGGCAATCTTGCCTCTGAAAAGGGCAAGGACGCAGACGGCAACATCACGCAGAACACCTGGGCGACGCATCTGGAATTCAAGCACGAGGACTGGGAGTTCCCGGAGCACACCTGGCGCATTGAAACCGACGTCCCCGGCAACAAGATTCCCGCGAACGGCTATGCCGCAAACGACGACGGCACGACGCTCGTCATCATGCGCTGGCCGCAGAAGAACGACGCGGATTTCTACATCGACAACATCACGTTCTATGACAAGGACGGCAACTCGATCCCGATGCTCGCGGCCGGTGCG
>JAFZBC010000275.1:0-2350 GCA_017561965.1 Oscillospiraceae bacterium | reverse complement strand
GCCTGCAAACAGACCGTGTGCGGCATCCCGAACAGGTGCGGGATGCACTGATGGCCGGAAAAACAGTTGTGTATGTGTACTGGTGCGGCAAACGGCTGCGCTCGTCGGTTCATACGGTCTGTCTGCGGCGGCACGGCAAGGGGCTGCATGTGTACAATGCGTACAACCGCTGCGGGCATGTGTATACCGCAAGATTTGAAGATTACCTGCAAAAAAGCAGAATGATATTCGGGTACATCATCCGCGGGACGGAGCCCGAAGCATAACAGAGAATTCCCTTTTCGTAAAGAGGTGAAAAGCAATGAGCAGATTTCTGCGTCCGGAGGGACTGCGCGGTGTGGCGATCACCGAGATCAGCTGTGAGCTGATGCTGCGGCTCGGCAGAGCGGCGGCACAGGCGGTCGGCAGAAGCAGCAATCATCCGCCGGTCTTTTATATTTCCCATGATCCGCGCCGTGCTGCGGATGCGCTGGAGGCCGCACTTTGTGCAGGTATCTGTTCGGGCGGCGGCATTGCGCATGTGCTCGGGACGGTTCCGTCCTCCGGCATGGCGATGATGCTGACCGCTGAGGATGCGGAAGCCGGTATTGCGCTGGCGGGCGGTGATCTGCCGTTTGAGTCGATCTGCGTGCGGCTCTTTTCCCGGAGCGGCGCGCTGATGTCGCCGGAGCTGCTGGATTCCATCTCCGCACTGATGCCCTCTGCATCGGCCTTGCCGCTGCGTTCGCATCAGAACTGCGGGCTCATTTCGCGTCAGACCGATACCGGAAAACGGTATCTCAGGCAGCTTGCGGCAAGGCTCAGCATGCCTTCCGATCTGCCGCAGAACAAAAAGCTGCGGATTGCAGTGGACTGCGCAAACGGCGCGGCCAGCGAATATGCGGAAACACTGTTCCGGCATCTCGGTGTCGAAGTGCTGCTGCTGCATTATACGCCGGACGGCATCAACATCAACCGTGACTGCGGCGTGCAGTCGATGAAATCGCTGATCAGCTTTGTCAAGGATTACAACTGCCACGCAGGCTTTGCACTTGACGGCGACGGCGGCCGATGCCTGGCTGTCGATGAAACCGGCGAGCTGCTGAACGGCGACCGGATGCTGGCGATCCTCTGTGAGGACAAGCTGGAGCAGCAGAACACTGCCGGGAGCAGTACGCCCCGCGTCATGGAGCGCGGCATTGCGGCGACGGTGATGTCGAATCTCGGTTTTCTGCGTTACGCGAAGGAGCACGGCATCCCCGTGCATATCACGCAGCCCGCGCAGCAGTTCGTGCTGGATAAGATGCGCAATTTCGGGCTTGCCTTCGGCGGCGACGGCTCCGGGTATCTGTATTTTGATGATACGCCCGCGCCGGACGGCCTGCTGACAGCTGCACGCATCGTGCAGGTGATGCAGCGCTCGGGCAAGCCGCTCAGTCAGCTTTCCTCGGTCATGGAGCATGATCCGCAGGTGGCTGTTTCCGTCCGGATTCCGCATTACTGGCGTGAGATCTGGAAGAATGATCCTCAGATCTCGCGGTTCATTGCCGCATGTGAGGACGAGCTCGGCACAGAGGGACGTATTCTTGTGCGGGAGCGCCGGGACGACGCTTCGATCCGCATTATGCTGGAGGGACGCGATTTCCGCCGGATCAACAGCTATGCGTTTGCGATTGAGGAAGCGATCAAGTCGCGGACGAAATAACAGCCTGCGGGTGCTGTCGGAGCAGGCTGAAACTACATATTTGGAGTGCATTTGCAGCTATGAGAATTGCTGAACACTGGGCGGATTACCGCCTGATTGATACAAAATCCGGCGAACGGCTGGAGCGGTGGGGCAATGTGACGCTGATCCGGCCGGATCCGCAGGTCATCTGGCAGACACCGCCGATGACGGATCTGTGGGATCATGCGGACGGGCACTATCACCGTTCCAAATCGGGCGGCGGACAGTGGGAATACCGCAGACAGCCGCCGGAGAGCTGGCAGATCCGCTACCGGGATCTGCGGTTTATCGTCCGGCCGACCGGCTTCAAGCATACGGGACTGTTTCCGGAGCAGGCTGTCAACTGGGACTGGATGACGGAAAAAATCCGCAGTGCGGGCAGACCGGTTCGCGTGCTGAACCTCTTTGCCTATACCGGCGGTGCGACGCTTGCGTGTGCGGCGGCGGGTGCGGAGGTCTGTCATGTGGACGCGGCAAAGGGCATGGTGCAGTGGGCGCGGGAGAACGCCGCAGCATCCGGCCTGACCGAAAAACCGATCCGCTGGATTGTGGACGACTGCGAAAAGTTTATCCGCAGAGAGGCACGCCGCGGCAAGACCTATGATGCGATCATCATGGATCCGCCGAGCTACGGGCGCGGCCCCG